>JBGSOU010000472.1:0-2070 GCA_041739025.1 Hyphomonas sp. | reverse complement strand
CCCTGCGGGATATCACCGCGCAGTTCGGCAGCGGTCAGGCGGTGGTCGATGCGGCCGAGGCGTTCAGCGGGCGCGGCCAGCGCCGAAGGGGCCGCCAATGCAGCAATGAAAACGGCGGCGATCAGGGATTTGAACATGGGGCAGTCCTCCGTGTGAGCGATATGACCCGCATCCGGATCACGCGCTTGTAACGTGGCGGGGCTGGCCCTTCCGTCGCTCGCACCCCGAAATTTCTTGCTTAATACCCTGATTTTTTTATGAATACCTGTTCATTCAGGTTCATAGCTTGTTGTGACTGCCATCACAGAGCGGGCTGCCGCCGGTGCGTTTGCAGGCGCAGAAGAACATCTTGCCGGTCTTTGGCGCTTCCCAGCCCTGCGGCACGAACTCGGTGCCCTTGTGGCTCCCGTCGCAGAAGGGCTGCTTCTTCGACTGGCCGCATGCGCACCACCAGTACATCCTGCCTTCTTCGACCTCGACCGGGATGGGCTGCTTGCCGGCGATATGGGGTTCGTTGCTCATGGGCGTCCTCCTCCGTAGCTCGTTGCGACGACCCTGCATCGCCCCGGCCCGGACATCAACCAGACGTACAGTCGAGGATCATGAAGGTCGGCGAAGTCATCCCTTCGCGGTACTTGCGCGGATTGACCGCTTCCAGCTCAGGCACCGGCCGGGTTTCCTTCAGCGCACGCAGCGTGAAACCGGCCGTCAGCAGCGGGCTGATGATCTCTCCGAACGAGCGGTAATAGTCTGCCACGACGACAGGTTTGCCGCCGAAGCCTTTCCAGGTTGCTTCGCAGAGCTGCACCCCGAAAGCCGAGGGTGGGTTGTACCAGTTGTAGGCGCCCATCGGATGCTGGACCGACATGACCAGCCGTCCGCCCGGTATCAGCACGCGGCGGAATTCGGCCAGCGGCACGCACCAGTCGCGCACATAGTCGATGGCAAGGGATGAGACGACGAGGTCGAACTGGCCACGCTCGAGAAAGGACAACGGCTTTGCCATGTCGGCCACGACAAGGCGCGCCCGGTCTCCGACGCGTTCGCGCGCCATCTCGATCATCGCCGGGCTGACATCAAAGGCCGCGACGTCAGCCGCGCCCTTGTCCAGCAGGTACCTGGTCAGGAATCCCGGCCCGCAGCCGGCATCGAGCACGCGCAGACCGTCCACGCCGCCGATCTGCGCGCGCATGGCAGGGTGTTCGTTATACCCGTTCTCGGCCTTGGTTTCCGCGATGTCGGAATAGCGCCGGGCGAGCGCTTCGTAGGCTTCAAGCGCTATGGGTTTGTCGGGGTCTGACATGGCATTCCGCTCACCCGGCCCGCCCGGCTTCCTGCTCCGCCCATTGCGCCGCAGCGCCCCGGGCGAGGTCGCGGACGCGGGCAATGTAAGCCTGGCGTTCGGTCTGGCTGATGGCGCCGCGCGCGTCGATCAGGTTGAACGTATGGCTGGCCTTGAGGGCGTAGTCATAAGCGGGCAGCGGCTTGCCGGCTTCGCGCAGGGCGTTCGACTGGTTTTCGCAATCGGCAAACCAGCGCTTCAGCATCTCGACGTCGGAATGCTCGAAATTGAACGCGCTCTGCTGGCGCTCGTTTTCGAGGAACACGTCGCCATAAGACAGGGGCACGGCCGAATCCGGCGCGTTGAACGGCAGGTCGTACACATTGTCGACGCCGAACACGTACATCGCGAGACGCTCCAGACCATAAGTGAGCTCACCTGAGACAGGGAACACGTCGAGACCGCCGACCTGCTGGAAATAGGTGTACTGGCTGACTTCCATCCCGTCGCACCAGACCTCCCAGCCGAGGCCCCAGGCGCCAACCGTGGGGTTTTCCCAATCGTCCTCGACGAAGCGGATGTCGTGAACCGTCTCATCGATGCCGATGGCGCGCAGGCTGCCGAGATAAAGGTCCTGCTGGTTTGCCGGGTTCGGCTTCAGGATCACCTGGAACTGGTAATAGTGGCCGAGGCGGTTGGGATTCTCGCCATACCGGCCATCCTTCGGGCGGCGCGAGGGCTGGACATAGGCGGCGCGCCAGGCCTTGGGGCCGAGCGCCCGCAGATCG
>JBGSOU010000444.1:0-10729 GCA_041739025.1 Hyphomonas sp. | reverse complement strand
GGCATCGGCGTGCTTGGCGCGGCCGCTACCGCAAACTCCGCCGCCGATGCAGATGCGCTCGCGACGGCCCTCGTCGCGATGGATCCCCGGTCCGCGCGGGCGTTCCTCAATTCCGATCCGGAGTGGAGCGGTCTGATCCTGAATGCGGATGGCCGTGTGCAGACGTCCCGTTCATGGACAGGAACCCGGATTGATGCTCCGGCGCAATCCCAAAGCCAGTGGCCTGCAGGCTTCGAGCTCGCGATCGGTCTGGAAATCCCTGACCACGGGGCCGGCGCCGAACGGCCTTATGCGGTCGTGTGGGTTACCGGCGAGGACCGCCAGCCCGTCCGCACGCTTCTTGTGCTGGGGCCGCAGGCGCGGTGGCGGGAGAGCAACTACATCTACTGGCGCCGGATCGAGCGGCTTGATGCGGAAAAGGTGTCGCGCATGGCGCGCCAGACACGCGCCCCCGGCCGATATGATTTGATCTGGGATGGACGTGATGATAGCGGCGCGCCCGTTCCGCCGGAAACCTATTCGATCAATATCGAGATCAGCCGCGAACATGGCGGGCACAGCTATGTCAGCTTGCCGATGACACTCGGTTCGGCCGCCATGGCGGAAACGGCCGAACCATCCCAGGAGCTGGGCGAGGTCAGCATCCGGTACGGACGGCGCGTCTGATGGATCCGGCATCGACAAATCGGACCAGGGCTGCCGTTCCCCGCCGCATTTCAAGGGCAACCGTGTATCGGGCCTGCCGGGACTGGCATGGCTACCTGTCTGCCATTGCCTTCCTTGCACTGATCTTTTTTTCCCTCACCGGTCTGATCTTGAATCATCCGGAATGGACAGAAACCCTGGGAGCCAGGACGCATGAGGCCGAGCTGACCTTGCCCTCCGGTGCGCTGCGCACGGCCGCCTTGTCCGTTGAACCCGGCGCGGCCCTTGCGGGTCTTCTGGGAACCCGGACAGCGTTGCTGGGCCGATATGCCAGCGGCGAAATCTATGACGGCGAAGCTTTCCTGCGCTTCGAGGGTCCCCGCGGCTCGACGGACGCCGTCATTGCGCTCGATACGGGCGTTGCAACCGTGACCAAACGCTCGGCGCCTGTTGCGGTGGTCTTGAACAACCTGCATCGCGGCAAGAACGCGGGCGCCGTCTGGCAGGCAATGATCGACATTGCGGGCGTCTTGATTCTGGGGCTCTCGATTCTGGGGCTCTCGCTGATTGGCTACGTCCTGTTCTTCACGCTTCGCTTCAAGCTCAGGACGGGTCTCTTGCTGACCGCCACCAGCGCTGCTGTGATACTGAGCGCGTTCATTCTTTTTGTTCCGTAGGTGACCGGCGCCAGCCAAACGGCGCTTGCCGCGAGGTTCTGTTCAGTTGGGGGCTTGCCGCGTTTCGAAAATTGGTTAGATATCCATCCAATAATATAAAACACGCAACAATGTCTCTGGGAGGACAACGTGAAAATTGACAAGAACGTGCGGCTTCTGGCCAGCACGGCCGTCGTCTGGTGCGCGGCCCTGCAAATTGCGACCGCTCAGGAAGCCACGGACGCTCCGGCGACCGAAACCGCAGACATCGCGGCGGAAGCCGAAGACGTCTCCACGCGCCGTCTCGCCGCTGTAACCGTTACCGCACAGCGCCGGGAAGAAAGCGCCCAGGATGTTCCGCTCTCGGTCACGGCCGTCAGCGGCGAGCAGATCCAGGAGCTTCGCGTCGAGAACATCGAGAACATCAGCCTGATCTCGCCCTCGATCAGCTTCAGCAAGACAAACGCGCCAGCCGCCTCAAGCAACATCCAGATCCGCGGGATCGGCACGACCGGACAGTCGCGTGTGTTTGAAGGCGCTGTCGGCGTCTTCATCGACGGTGTCTACCGGACCCGCTCGGGCCAGGCTCTGACGACCTTCCTGGATATTGACGGACTGCAGGTCCTGCGCGGTCCCCAGGGAACGCTGTTCGGCAAGAACACGTCGGCGGGTGCGCTGCTTCTCAATTCCAAAGCCCCGGACCTCGATTCCTTTGGCGGCTTTGTGTCCGGCAGTTACGGCAATTACAACGCCATCGACCTGTCCGGCGCCGTGAACATTCCGTTTGCTGAAAACATGGCGCTCCGGATCGCTGGAACGCACTCCGAGCAGGACGGTTTCCTGGAAAGCCCGGAAGGCGACACGCAGAACGATCAGAATGTTGATGCGTTCAAGGCGAGCCTCCTGTGGGAGCCGACACCGGACCTGTCCATCAAGCTGATCGCAGACTACGCGGTCCAGGATGACGAAGTCGGCTATGGCACGTTCAACGCGGTCGATGGTGCCCTTACGGCCTTGATCAACGGCCTGACGCTCGCGAATGGCTATGCCGTGCCATCGGGCAACATCGATGACTACGAAGCCAGCATCAACACGCCGACCACGACGGAAGTGGTCGATCAGGGCCTGACGCTGGATGTCGAATGGGACATCGGCAACGGCTCGCTCAGCTCGATCACCGCGATCCGCGAATACGACACCGATCAACATGGCGATGCTGATTTCACCCCGGCCGACATCCTGATCATCGATGAGCGTTTCAACTCGAAATTCTTCTCGCAGGAATTCATCTACAATGGTGAGCTGGAAGGCGCGCTGAACGCCAACTACCTGTTCGGTGTGTTCTACTCGGACGAAGAGCTCGACATGGGCCGCGCCCTGACCTGGGGTACGCAGGCGCAGGCGTTCTGGGATCCGGTTCTGGCCGCAAGTGGTTTCCCGCTGGGCATCTCGAATGCCGCGCCGGGAGAATGGGCCGATGAAAGCCTCGTCGGAACCGCAGAATCCCTCGCGCTCTTCACGCATTGGGATTTCGCGCTGAACGACCAGTTCAACCTGATTGCCGGCCTTCGCTATTCGCAGGACGACAAGACCGGTGCCTTCAGCTACGATTACTTCCGTGATCCGATCTTCGATCCGCTGGCGATTGCCGGTTCGGCGCCGGGCCCGGTCTACGCTCGCGACTTCTCGGATGAAGCCCTGTCCGGCACGCTCAGCCTGCAATACAGCCCGAATTCGGATGCGATGTATTATGCGAGCTACAACCGCGGCTACAAGGCGGGCGGCGTCAACATCGACGCCAGCGGCGCCGGTGTTCCCGGCAGCTCGCTGACACCTCTCGTTCCGGCCGTGGCGGCAGATCCCGTGTTCTCACCGGAAACGGTCGACGCGTTTGAAGCCGGCGCAAAGTTCGGCTGGATGGACGGAGCGGCCCAAACCAACCTCGCCGTCTTCTACAGCGACATCCAGGACCTTCAGGTTGCCCAGTTCCTCGGCCTGATCTTCACCATCCTGAACTCGCCGGAAGCCCAGTCCTACGGTGCGGAGTTCGAGCATACGCAGGTCCTCACCGACAGCATCGTCTGGAACGCCTCGGCGACCTGGTTGCCCGAAGCAAGCTTCGGCGATGACGCGGCGATCGGTGTCCTGTCGGGACGCCGCTTCTCCAACGCTCCGGAGATTGCCGGCAATACCTCGCTGAAGTTCAACTATGACCTGTCGGACGACAAGACCCTGACCGGTCTCCTGCAGGTCCAGTACGCGGGCGAGCGCTTCACCAACACGGCATCGAACCTCAAGGAAGATGCTCAGACCACAGTCAATGCCAACATCGGCATGGACTTTGCGGGCGGTGTCTCGGTCACGGCCTTCCTCCGCAACGCCTTTGACGAACGGTATGTGGTCCAGCACTTCAATACCCCGCTTCAGGGCGATGACCGCAACGGGTATGTTTCGGCGCCTCGCACCTTCGGCATCTCGCTGCGCAAGACGTTCTGATCCAACCGGCCTTTTCCGGCGCCCCCACCTGGCGCCGGAAAAGGCTCTTGCCTTCCGCAGCGCACAAAGAGGCGTTGCGTTTCCTCCCGGAAAACTTGCGCGCTGCAGATCCTGCAGCGCGTCGTTTTTTGTCCGCACCTTGGGTTTGACACGCTTCCACAAAGCGCCTCATCTGCAGGGACGAGCACAAAAAAGGTGCCGAAGCGTACAGCCGGTCTGGGGAGGTCTGGCAAACATGAAACAATCCGATCGTCGCAAACAGTCGACTGACAAGTTGATCCAGGCATGTCTTGAGCTTGCCGCCGAGAAGGGTGTCTCGGCCTTGACGTTCGACAATATCGGGGAAAGGGCCGGCTATAGCCGCAACCTTGCGTTCCAGAAATTCGGGTCCAAGGCGGGGCTGCTCGAGGCCGTCATCAATTACCTTCATGAGGTCATGACGGACACGCGCGAGAAGCGGGATCTTGAAAAGCTGAACGGACTGGATGCACTCCGGCTGTATTGCGACGTCCATATCAGCGCCCAGGAACGCGCACCCGACATGCGGGCCTATTTCATCCTGATGAGCGAGGCGGTTTCGGAACAGTCTGAATTGCGCGCACTGTTTGTCCAGTCACACGAGCGATCGGCCACTGAAATCCGGAGGCTGATAAAGCGCGGCCGGGCGGACGGATCCATCCGCAAGGATGTCAACGTCGAGATGGCGGCGCTGCTGATCGGTACACAGCTGATCGGTATCTCTTCCGAGGCCTTGATCGATCCGCAGTTCAGTCTCAGGAAAGCCCGCAAGGAACTGCGCTTCCTGATCAGCGCCGCATACGGCGCCGGCTTGCCGGAACGGGGGCGTGGCACCATTCAGGCCGTTGCGGGCCGGTGAGGCGCAGGTTTCGGAAATGACGGGTTCAACAGGGACGACAGACATGAAGACTTACGCGGCAGTGGCCTATTCCGGCCAGCCTGGTTTCAAACTTGAATCGCTCGACATCGAAGCGCCGCGTGCAGGCGAAGTGCTGGTGCGCGTGCTGGGTGTCGGGCTCTGCCACACGGATCTGGTCTTCAGTTCGGGGGCGGCGCCCTATCCGTTTCCGGCGGTGTTCGGGCATGAAGGCTCGGGTATTGTCGAGGCGGTCGGGGCGGGCGTCACCAAGGTCAAGGTCGGCGACGCGGTCCTGGTGACGTTCCGGTCCTGCGGGGCTTGCGACCGGTGCGATGACGGGGACGCAGCGTATTGCCGGACAATGCCGATGCTCAACTACACCGGACGCCGGGTCGATGGATCAAGCGCCCTCAGCAACTCCGAAGGCCCCGTTTCGTCGAACTTCTTCGGCCAGTCGACCTTTGCGGCGCATGCCCTCACCTATGAGCGCAACCTCGTGAAGGTGGATCCCGGCCTGCCGGTGGAAATCATGGGACCGCTCGGTTGCGGTATCCAGACCGGCGCCGGCGCCGTCATGCGGTCCCTCGCCGCGAAAGCCGGCTCCAGCCTGCTGGTGACCGGTGGCGGCTCGGTCGGGCTCAGCGCAGTGATGGGTGCAAAGATCAGCGGATGCTCAACGATCATTCTCGTCGAGCCCTTGGCATCGCGGCGCGAGCTCGCCCTGCAGCTTGGGGCCACGCATTGCATTGATCCGTCTGCGGTCACCGACCTTGCCGGTGCGGTTCGCGCCATTGTCCCGCTCGGCGTCGACAACGCGCTCGACACAACCGGCATTGCCGCCGTTCAATCTGCGGCGCTGGCAAGCCTCGGCTCCAAGGCGACACTCGGACTGGTGGGCGTCAGCGCGCCGGGCACACCGGTTCCCGGCGACATCAACGGGCTGATGACGTTTGGACAATCGGTGAAGGGAATCATCGAGGGCGACTCGGACCCGGACGAATTCATCCCGGAACTGATCGCGCATTTCAAAGCGGGCCGGCTACCCTTCGACAAGCTTGTGAAAACCTACCCGTTGAGCGAGATCAATTCGGCGATCGAGGCCCAGCATCGCGGCGACTGCGTCAAGGCCGTCCTGATCCCTTGATGGCGGGTGCCCGGGTCGGAGTCAGGATTCCGTTGCTCCCATCCGGGCTGCGTATCCGCCCGCCACGAGGCTCGCCATCAGGTCGAACAGGGCATCGGGATTGGCCCGCCGCAGCCTTGCCATTTCGGCTTCACCGCCTTCTGCGAGGATCAGTTCACGCTGATGGCCGGCGATGGCGTCCACGATGCGGCTGGCGGCAATCTGCGGGTCCATGCCGACCTCGATGGCGTCATCGCTGACACCGCGCGTGCGGGCGGCGGCGTCCAGGGCATTGCGGGAGACGTTGGTGCGCACCGATCCTGGCGCGACGACGAGAACCTCGATCCCCAGATGGGCGGTCTCGGCGCGCAGGCTGTCATGGTAGCCGATCAGCCCGTGCTTTGCGGCGCTGTAGGCGCTGCGGAGCGGCGCGCCGACAATCCCGGCGACACTCGAAATTCCAACGATGTTGCCGCCGCCCGCGCCGATCATCCGGGGCAGCAGGGCCTGCGTCAGGGCGATGGGCGCCAGAAGGTCGACATCGATGATCTTCTGGTAGACCGCGAAGACCGTCTCAGCCGCGAGGGATCTCTGGGAGATTCCGGCATTGTTGACGAGGCCGTCGATCCGCCCGCCGCGCGCGGCGGCCCAGGACCAGGCCGTTTCGGTGAGTTCGGGCAGACGGGCGAAATCTGTCGCCTCGAAGGGCAGGACAAGCGTCTCCGCGCCGCATTGGTTTGCCACCTCATTCAACGCATCGACGTTGCGGCCCGAGAGGACGAGATGGGCGCCCCGCTCAGCCAGCGCAGCGGCGAGGGCCGCGCCAATGCCTGACGATGCGCCCGTGATCCACCAGTTCTTTCCCGCAAGCATCATTCTCTCCAAAAGTTAGGGTTCAGCCAGATCCGGGCCGAGCTTTAGCCTTAAAACAGGTCGTTGACAATTGAACACGGCTGTTCAATTAAGAGCAATGATGAAAAGTCGACCCCCTCTCAAGAGACGCAGCAATGCAAGGGCGCGGATCCACGAAGCCGCGATGCGGACGTTCGCGGATCGCGGTACAGCCGATGTCTCATTGAGCGATGTTGCGGAGGCCGCCGGTCTCGCGCGGGGCACGATCTACAACAACATTCCGAATCCGGAGAATCTGTTTGCGGAAGTTGCAGCCGATCTCTCGGCCGAGATGATCGGGCGGGTTGAGGCGACGATCGCGGACATCGGCGATCCGGCGCTGAGGCTGGCCACCGGGCTGCGCCTGTTCATCCGCCGTGCGCATGAGGAACGTGACTGGGGCCTGTTTCTGGTCCGCTTCGGCATGAACCATGATGATCTGCAGATGCTGCTGGAGGCGCCGCCTGTCAGGGACGCATCGCTCGTCCTGCGGAGGGCGGGCCGGTACGATCCGGAACACGAGAAATCCTTCGTCGCCATGCTGGCGGGAACAACGCTCGCGGCCATGAGCTCCGTGATCACGGGGCACCAGACGTGGCGCAATGCCGGCACCCGCACCGCCGAGTTCCTGCTGGTCGCCGCCGGACTGTCCCAGGAGGACGCGCGGGTCTTGTCGCGCGCCGGGTTGCCGGACCTCGCCGAACTGCCTTTGCCGGTAACAAGAAAAAAGGGGAAAAATCCATCATGAGCACGATCAAGATCGAGGACATCGCGCATGTCCGGTTCCAGGCTCCGGATCTCGGCGAAATGCAGACGTTTCTGGAACAGTTCGGACTGAAACCCGGACTGTCCGATGACGGAGTGCTTTACGCGCGGGGCACCGGACCGGCGCCGTTCCTGCATGCGACGCAGCCGGGCGAACCCCGGTTTGTCGCGATCGGATTCCGGGCGGCCAGTACCGAAGACCTGCACCGCCTCGCCGAAGCGGAAGCCTCAACCGTCGAGCCGCACGACGCGCCCGGAGGCGGCTTTGTCGTCAGGCTCACTGATCCGGACGGCTATCTGGTCGAGGTCGTCGCCGGTCAGGACATGCTGCCTCCATTGGCGCTGATGCCGGGAGAGCCGCACAATGATGCCCGCGCCAAGGCTCGCCAGCGCACGGCCTTGCGCCTGCCGGAAGGGCCGGCGAATGTGGTCCGCCTTGGACATGCCGTGCTGGAAGTGACGGACTTCCGCGCCTCCGAGGCCTGGTACAAGGCCCGCTTCGGTTTCATCACGTCCGACGAGATCGAGATGGCGCCCGGCCTGTCGATTGGCGCTTTCATGCGCTGCGATCGCGGTGAGACGCCTACGGATCATCATACGCTGTTCCTGCTGCAGGCGCCCAGCGCGCCGCGTTTCAACCATGCCGCCTTCGAAGTGGCCGACATGGATGACCTGATGTGCGGCCACACCCATCTGAAGCGCGCGCGCCGGACCCCGGCCTGGGGCGTCGGGCGTCATGTGCTCGGCAGCCAGATCTTTGACTACTGGAAAGATCCCTGGGGCCACGAACTTGAGCACTGGACCGACGGCGACCTTTTCACCGCCGAAGACGGTTCGAACACCGCAACCTTCCGCGACCTCCTGAATGTCCAATGGGGGCCAATGCATCCGATGATGGCTGGAGACCAGGCATGAAGCTCGCAACATTTGACGCCGGCACCGGTCCCGCGACGGGCATTGTCCTGGGTGACGAAATCGTTGCGACCGGTCTCCCCGGCACGATGATCGACCTCATCTCTCGATGGACCGACGTCGAGGCGTCCCTCCACGCCGCCGCGCAGTCCGGACCTCGGATTGCGCTGTCGCAGGTGAAGCTGCTGGCGCCGGTCCCGCGGCCCGGCAAGATCTTCGCCATCGGGCTCAACTATGCCGATCATATCGCCGAAAGCCATATGGACACGCCGCCGCATCAGGTCTGGTTCACCAAGGCGCAGACCTCGGTCAATGGTCCGTTCGGCCCGGTCGAAGTGCCGGCCTTTGCACCTTACGTCGATTACGAGGTGGAACTCGTCGCGGTGATCGGGAAAGGCGGCCGGAGGATTTCAGCCGAGACAGCCGCATCGCACGTGTTCGGATATTGCGTGGGCAATGACGTGACCGAACGCATGTGGCAGCATCGCACGCCCCAGTGGAGCCTCGGCAAGTCCTTCGATACCCACGCGCCCATCGGCCCCTGGATCACGACGGCCGACGAAGTCGCCGATCCGCATGCGCTTGGGCTGCGCTGCCTTGTCAACGGAAGCCTGCGCCAGACTTCAAACACCGCGCATCTCGTTTTCAATATCTGGCAACAGATCGAACACCTCTCCCAGGCAATGACGCTCGAGCCGGGAGACCTCATCTTCACCGGAACCCCGGGGGGTGTCGGGGCAGCGATGGACCCGAAGCAATTCTTGAAGCCCGGCGATGTCGTCCGGTGCGAGGTTGACGGCCTTGGCGCGATTGAAGCCAGCATGAAATCAGTGGGCTGAGCAAAAATGGGCGCGCTTGATCATTATGTTGTCGTCGTCGGAGGCGGGCCGACCGGCGCGACCCTCGGCTTGCTGCTCGCACGCGGCGGAGTGGATGTGCTCGTCATCGACAAGGAGGCGGGCATCTATCCGCTTCCGCGTGCAGCCCACATCGATCACGAAATTGTCCGCATCTTTCAGGAACTCGGCCTTGCGGATCGTCTCGCGGAGACCTGGCGGTCGACCGCGCGCTACGACTTTCTGAACGCGGCGGGCGAGATCCTGCTCCGGTTCGAAGGCACAGACCGAATCGGCCCCGGCGGATGGCCCGCCAGCAACATGATCCACCAGCCGTCACTTGAATCCGGCATTCGCGGCGCCATTGCGGCGCAGGGCGGAATCGAGCTGCGGAATGGCTGGGCCTATCGATCGCATGCGCAAATGGGCGATCATGTCGAGATCGAGATCGACACGCCGGACGGGCCTGTTCGCAAGCTGGCAGCCTTCATCGTCGGCGCGGATGGCGCGCGCAGTCCGGTCCGCGAAGCGGCTGGAATCGCGGTCGATGACCTCAAGTTCGACGAGCCCTGGCTGGTCATCGATACGATCGTGCACGACGCGTCGCGTCTGCCGGACGTCAACCTCCAGATCTGCGATCCGGAGCGGCCGACGACCTGCGTTCTGATGGGGGAAGGGCGCCATCGCTGGGAATTCATGATGAAGCCCGGCGAAACACCGGCGCAGGTGCTCGATGACGCTTTCATCGAAGCCCTTCTGGCGCCCTGGAACGTGAGCGGCGCCGTCACGCTGGAACGCAAGGCCGTTTACCGGTTCAATGCGAGGGTCGCGTCGCAATGGCGACAAGACCGTCTTCTTCTGGCCGGTGACGCGGCTCATCAGATGCCGCCCTTTGCCGGGCAGGGGCTTTGCTCCGGAATGCGCGACGCGGCCAACCTGGCCTGGAAACTCATCGCCATCCACAACGGCGCCTCCCTCGGCCTGCTGGATACCTACCAGCCCGAGCGCGAACCGAATGTCCGGGCGATCATCGCCTTGGCGATGATGATGGGCCAGACCGTCTGCATCGCGGACCCTGAAGCCGCACGTCAGCGCGACGCCGCCATGCTGGCTGCACGGGCCTCCGGCAATGCGCCTGACGGACGTGTGTCCTATCCGGACATCGGCGAAGGCTGCATCCTTGCCGGCACGCCGGGCGCGGGATCCTATTTTCCGCAGCCGGTTTTCGAGGCGGGCAAGACGGTCCGGCTGGACAGTGTGCTCGGCGCGGGTGCCTGGCTGATCAGCCGGTCTGCGGCCGCCACGTCTCCGGCCGGCCTGCGGACGTTCGGACTCGATGATCCGGCCATGTCGGATTTCCGAGGCCCGTTGGAGGGCTGGCTGTCGGCGCATTCTGCCGAAGCCGTGCTTGTGCGGCCCGACCACTACGTTTTCGGGACCGGCACGCCAGCCGTCCTGGAAGCAGAATGGCACCGGACCGTGGTGTAAGGCGCCGGCGGCGCTCAAACGAAAACCGCCCCGGCTTTGC
>JBGSOU010000435.1:0-2130 GCA_041739025.1 Hyphomonas sp. | reverse complement strand
CGCCCGGCTGCGCCGCGCCGCCCGTCACGACGCCACCTCGAACGGCTCCAGCCCCGCCAGCCGCATCGTGTGCTTCGACGGCGCCGGAACGCGCGGCTTCACACCCTCGACCGCCTTGGCGATGGCCGCAATATGCTCCGGCGTGGTGCCGCAGCAGCCGCCCAGAATGTTCACGATGCCATCCTTCGCCCAGGCGCCGACCGAATTGGCCGTCTGCCCCGGTTGCTCGTCATACTGGCCCATCTCGTTTGGCAGGCCGGCATTCGGATAGGCCGCGACCAGCGTATCGGCCACACGCGCCATGTCGGCGATGTGCGGGCGCATCAGGTCGGCGCCCAGCGCGCAGTTGAAGCCGATGGCGAACGGCTTGGCATGGCGCACCGAATTCCAGAACGCCTCCACCGTCTGGCCCGATAGTGTCCGGCCGGACCGGTCCGTGATGGTGCCCGAAATCCAGATCGGCAGCGTCTCGAGCCCTTCGGCTTCAAGGTCCATGATCGCCTTGATGCAGGCCTTGCAGTTGAGTGTGTCTGTGATCGTCTCGATCAGGTAGAGATCCACGCCGCCCTCATTCAGCGCGGTGATCTGCTGGCGATAGGCCTCGTACACGTCATCAAACGTCACCGAGCGCGCGCCCGGATCGTTCACGTCCGATGACATCGACAGCATCTTGTTCAGCGGCCCGATGGAGCCCGCCACGAAGCGCGGCTTGTGCGGCTCCCGTTCGGTCCACGCGTCCGCCGCCGCCCGGGCAAGACGTGCCCCGGCAAGGTTGATGTCACCCACGGCCTCGGCGTCCAGCTTGTAGTCATCTTGCGCAATCGTGGTGGCGGAAAACGTGTTGGTTTCCGAAATGTCCGCACCCGCACCATAATAGGCATTGTGCAGATCGGTCACGATATCCGGCCGGGTCAGGCAAAGAATGTCATTGTTGCCCTTCATCTGGCCAACATGGCCGGCGAAGCGCGTCCCCCGGAAGTCTTCTTCCGCGAGCCCGCGCCGCTGGATCATCACGCCCCAGGAGCCATCGAGAATGAGAATGCGGTCTTTCGCGGCGGCTTTCAGCGCAGCGATACGGTCTTGTCGTGTCATGGCTCACGCCGCCTTTGCGGGTTGGGGCTTCAGGCCGAGCAGGCGGCACGTCGACAGCGACAGGCCGGCCCGGTTCATGGTGTAGAAGTGGAAATGGTTTACGCCTTGCTCGGCAAGGCGGTTGCACAGGTCGGCGGCCACATGCGCGGTCACGAGGTCGCGCGTCTCCGCATCGTCGTCGAGCCCGTCATACATCTCTGCGATTCGGGCGGGAATCGCCGTGCCGCACAGGTCAGCCATCCGCTTCAGCCCGTTGAAGTTTGACTGCAGCATGATGCCCGGAATGATCGGCTGGGTGATGCCGGCCGACCGCGCCGCATCGACGAACTTGAAGAACACATCGGGATAAAAGAAGAATTGCGAGATGGCCCGCGTCGCGCCGGCATCGAACTTGCGCTTCAGGTTGTCGATCTCGGCCTTCAGGGACGGCGCATCAGGGTGCACTTCGGGATAGCAGCCGACGGAAATGTCGAAGTCGGCAATCTTGCGCGCGCCCGCAATCAGGTCGCTGGCATAGCCATAGCCGCCCGGATGCGGCGCGTAGCGCGTGCCGATGCCTTCCGGAGGATCGCCGCGCAGCGCCACGATGCGCTTCACGCCCGCCGCCCAATAGTCGCGCAGCACCTGGTCGATCTCGTCTTTCGTGGCCGCCACGCACGTGATGTGCCCGGCCGGGCTCAGCGAGGTTTGCTCCGCCAGACGCTTGACGATGGCATGCGTGCGCTCGCGCGTCGTGCCGCCGGCCCCATAGGTCACCGAAACGAAATCCGGCGCCATCGGCTCCAGCCGCTCGACCGTTTCCCACAGGCGCGCCGCCATTGCGTCGGTCTTCGGCGGAAAGAATTCGAACGAAACGCGAAGCCCGTGTCCATCGTTCACAGGGTCAGTCAGGGCACGGTTCATGCGGCTCTCGCATTGGAAAGGGCGGGTTTGGTGGCGCGCCAGATGTTGACAGTCAGGCCCGGCGCGCCCGGCTCGGGCGGATCGAACGAGCGCGGCGCGCCCAGCTCCAGCCCGGCCTGACGCGACCAGTCGGCC
>JBGSOU010000555.1:0-8840 GCA_041739025.1 Hyphomonas sp. | reverse complement strand
GCTCGAACAGGCCGGCATCGCGGTTCAGAGATGACCGGGTGCCGGTTCGACGTTATGGCCTGCGGAGACGATGCGCTGCGCATCCTCTGCGGGCCCGGCGGCGTCCGGCACGACCTCGCGGCGCATCTGTCCGCCAGCCCGTGCTGGATCGATGTCGTGCCCGGAAAGCAGGATGTCACTGCTGCCTTCGACCCGCACGTCCTCTCCATGGAAGCGGCGCGCGCGTTGCTTTTGAACGCCCTCGAAACCGGTCCGGGTACGGTGCAACGCGAGGCGCGCGTGCATTCCCTGGAGGTGAAGTATGCCGGTCCGGACGGGCCGGACCTGGCGCAGATGGCAGAGCGTCTGGGCCTGACGGAAGAGGCCGTCATAAAGTCTGTCGAGGGCTCGGAACTCAGTGTAGACATGCTGGGCTTCACGCCTGGGTTTGCATATCTCACCGGACTCGATCCGGCCCTCGTCGCGGCCCGTCTCGTCCATCCCCGCCCGCGTGTGCCTGCAGGATCGGTGGGGCTCATCACGGGGCAGATCGGGCTTTATGCGCTGGATGGGCCCGGTGGATGGCCGATCATCGGGCGTGTCCAGAAGGGCCTGTTTGACCGGACGGCGGCGGACCCGTTCCTCCTGCGCGCCGGCGACAGGGTCGTCTTGCGCCGAAAGGCCGGCGCATGAGCCTGACGGTTCTGGATCCCGGTGTTCAGTGTACCGTGCAGGCGGTGCCCCGGCACGGCTTGCGCCATGCGGGAGTCCCGATGAGCGGGCCGGCCGATGCCGTGTCGATGGCCTTGGCGAACCGGCTGGTCGGGAGGGAGGCGAGTGCGCCTTGCCTTGAGATTACCTACGGTCCCGCGAGCTTTCGCTTCGGCGCTACGGCGCAGATCAGTGTTGCGGGCGGCGCGGCGTCCGTCCGTGTGGGCGGGATCCAGCGCGCAGCGCACGTTACGCTTGACGTGCAGGCGGGAGACGAAGTCGAGATCGGCGCCGTCACGGCCGGGGCCCGGGTCTATCTGGCCATGTCGGGCTCGTTGCAGGCTGAGACATTTCTTGGATCAGCCTCGACCTATCTGCCGGCCGGGTTCGGCGGATTCGAGGGCCGCGCGCTTCGCAAGGGAGACCGCCTCGAGATTGCAGACGCGCCGATCGCGCCATTCGCCGAGACGCCGGGCGCGCTGCGCCTGCCTCTGGGAGGCAGTTTCGCCCTTCGGGTTGTGGCGGGCCCAGACCTGCCGGAGCCAGACGGTTTTCCGTGGGCGGACACCTTTTCCGTGACGCCGCGCCTCAGCCGGATGGGCGCAGAAATCGAGGGCAGATTTCCCGTCCGCAGCAACAACGGTCTGGCGCCGAGTTCGGCGGTCTTTCCGGGCGCGCTGCAGGTCACGCCGGAAGGGCGCGGGTTTCTGCTTCTGGCCGATGGACAGACGACAGGGGGATACCCGCATCTGCTGCAGGTGATCCGGGCGGACCGCCACCTCCTGGGCCAGTTGCGGCCGGGCAGCCGGTTGCGTTTCCTTCACAGAACGCAAGATCGCGCGGAGGCGGACCTCCGCGCGAAGCAAGCGGTTCTGGAAGCCTGGATGCCGGACTTCCGTCTCTAAGGCCAGACAGCGTCAGAAGGTCAGGCGAATGCCGGCCCGGATGTTCCGGCCCGGAAGCGGCAGCTGTTCCTTGAGCACCGAAGTGGCCGGGCGGGCCTCTTCGTCGGTTGCATTGCGCACCTCAAGGAAAGCCTGCGTGCCGTCCGCCCCAAATCCCATCTCCGAAAGCTTGAGCGCGCTGCGAAGATTGACGAGCGTGTAACCGTCCGTGGGCAGCTGACCAATTCCGGTTCGAGTTTGGTCGTCTGCCCATTCAAGCCCGGCGCCCAGTTCCAACAGTCTCCAGGCCGCATCGGCATTCGCCGTCAACCGGAGCGGTGGAACAAACGGTACGTTGCCGTTGGAATCGAGTTCCGCTTCCACGATGTCGGCGCCGGCCTTGAGTGTCCAGTCTGCGCCGAACATGCCGTCGTCGAGCGCGGCCTCCGAGTAGATTTCGGCGCCGGTGAAGACGGCGTCGTCCTGTGCGAACTGGAAAACCGGAAGACCGTCAATCTCCTCCACCAGGCCTGTTCCGTCATCGGCTTCGCCCGGGGTCAGGAAGATGAAATCCGTGAACTGTGTCCGGAACAGGTTGGCGCCGAGCGTCAGCCACTCATTGTGCCAACGCAGCGTGCCTTCAAGGTTGAGCGCCTTCTCCTTGTTCAGCGCAGCATCGCCCACCTCGAACTGGCTCGTTGCCAGGTGAGGGCCGAAGGCAAACAGCTCGCTTTCGTTCGGCGCGCGCTCAGTATAGCTGAGCTGCACGCCCATGAACCATCCCGAGTCCGTATGCTGATGGAGGCCGGCGGATCCGCTGAAGAGATCGAAGTCTACCTTGCCGGCGGTCTGGTTGTCATGGGTGAGCTGCTCGGCGCGCAGTCCGCCTTCGATGCCGAAGCCGTTGTCCCACTCGCGCGTTTCGTAAAGGAATACGGCTTCGGAGCGGCTGTCGGTCGGTGTAATGAACGCTTCGTCGCCTTCCGTCGAAAGCTCTTTGTTCATGGTCTGGAGGCCCACCGCGCCGTCAAAACCCGCGAGGCTGTGGTCGAGTTCCACGCGGGCTTCATGGCCCTGTGTTTCAAACCGGGTGCCGGGTTCGCCCGGACCTTCGAATTCGGTGTGTTCGTAATCCGCAAAAGCGAGGGAGCCAGAGATGCGTTTCAGAATCTCGCCATCAAGCTCATTCCCGGCGCGGAAATCGTAGCGGCGTTGCTCAAGCGCGATGAAGGGTACTTCGCCGTCTTCGGGCAGCAGGCCGTAGGTGGCCGTCTGGTCGCGGATCGCCAGGCCTGCAAAGCCGCGCTCGCCGGTCCATGACACTCCGGCGCCGAGGGCTTCGGTCTCGACGAACGAGTTCGCCACCTGACCCCGTGCGGCGTCTTCAGGCAAGGCACCGGCGACCTCTTCGATTGCACGCAAGCGTGAGGATTGCACGAAGCCGGGCACGTCATAATCGCTGAAATCGCGCTGCGCAGCTGAAAGGGCCAGCACAAACGGGCCTGTCGCATACTTTGCCCGGCCCGCGAGCTCCGTGCCTTCGTTGACGCTGTTATAGGCGCCCAGAAGGTCGCCCGAGACGGCTGGCTCAGGAAGGGTTTCCGAGATCAGGCCGTCGATCACGTTGACCACCCCGCCGACGGCTTGTCCGCCATAGGCAAGCGCCGCAGGGCCGCGCAGGATTTCGATTTTCTCGGCATCGATTCCGTCCGCAGCCACCTGATGGTCAGGGCTCGCGGCGGAGACGTCGATCACGCCGATGCCGTTCGTCAGCACCTGGACGCGTTCGGCGCCGAGACCGCGCAGCACGGGCCGGCTGGCACCCTGACCAAAGAACGTGGACGCAATGCCGGGCTCGCCCGCCAGCGTGTCGCCGAGGGTGGACGACAGACGGCCGACGATATCGGAACGCTGCAGGGCGGTCGCGTTGCCGATCAGTTCATCGCTGGCCCGGTCAGGTCCGGGCGCCGAGGTGATCATCACCGGATCGAGCCGCCGGGCGGCGTCTGCCTCCTGCGCCTGCGCTGCGCCCAGTAGCGCATGGGTGGATACAGCAGTTGCCAGCAATACACGCTTCATGCGCGCCTCCATTTGTGATGTAATATAGTTACATAACCAGAGCAGCCGACGGCTGACAAGGGGGCGGCCGGCAATTCAGCGGGTGTCAGGCGGCGCTGCCGTCCACACGGAGCAGAGAGCCCGTGGTAAAGCTCGAATTCGGGCTGGCCAGGTAGAGCGCGGCAGTGATGATCTCATGCGGCAGGCCGGGCCTGCCGAGGGCATTGTCCGCACTCTGGCGCATGGCTTCCGGCCAGGCTTTCGAAATGTCGGTGAGAAACGGTCCCGGGCAGATCGTGTTGACCCGGACCTTCGGTGCATACTCGTGCGCCAGCGACAGGCTCATGGCGTTGAGGGCCGCCTTCGCCGCGCCGTATGGGACGACATGGGGCAGGGGAACGAGACTGCCCGAGGACGAGATGTTGATGATGCTCCCGCCCTCGCCATCGGCCATGCGTTTCGCGATCTGGCTGGCCAGCCGGAACGGGCCCTTGAAGTTCAGGTTGAGCACGCTGTCGAACAGGGATTCGCTGACCTCATGGCTGGCCATGCGCGGACCGGATCCAGCATTGTTGACCAGAATGTCGACCCGTCCGAACGCGGCATAGGCCGCTTCGACCAGGCCGTCGATGTCGTCCCAGCGGCCACAATGGGCGGAATGGGCAAGGGCTTTGCGGCCCAGCGCGCGCACTTCTCCGGCGACCGCTTCACACGCATCGAGTTTCCGGCTCGCGACGATGACGTCGGCGCCATGCTCGGCAAACGCCTTCACCATTTGATACCCAAGCCCCCGGCTGCCGCCGGTGACGAGCGCCACTTTGCCGGTAAGATCGAAATACGTGCTGGCCATGATGGCGGTCTCCCTCTTTGAACGGCAAGAGTTCGCCAGCGCCTCCAGCAGATCAATCCGTGCCCGCGGGGAAAGCGCAGCTCAGCTGAGCAGGCCCGCGACCAGATAGAAGACGACCGCGCCGGCACCGGCCAGCATTGCATATGGGATCTGCGTGCGGACGTGCTCCAGATGATCGCATCCGGATGCCAGTGACGCGATGATGGTGGTGTCCGAGATCGGCGAGCAATGATCCCCGAACACGCCGCCGCCGAGCACGGCCGCAAGCACCAGCGGCAAGGGCACATCCGCGCCCACCGCCAGCGGAATCGCCAGCGGCACCAGGATGCCATAGGTGCCCCAGCTGGTACCGGTGGTGAAGGAGGTGATCGAGGCGGCAATGAACAACACGGCCGGAATGGCCCAGTTGTACGGCATGGCCGACGCCAGCTGCGCGATGAAGCCGCCGGTGCCCAGCGCCTTAAGACTGTCGCCGAGGGCCAGAGCAAGGAAGATGATGGCGACGGCAGGCAGAAGGTCGCCCATCCCCTTGAAGCCGGTCTCCACGAGATCGTCCCGATGGGTTGCCTTGCGCGCGAGCAGCAGGAACGCCGCCACGGTTGCGAGGCAAACGGCCCAGAGAATGGATTTCGACCCCGAGCCCGCGAGGATGTTGCCGCCGCCCGTCCACGCCATGAACCCGATCGAGCCGCCCACCAGGATCACCATCGGCAGAACGAACGCCCAGACTGACCCGTCCGGACTGTCGGCGACGGGTTCAGGCTCGGGCGCGGCGCGTGCGGCGGCGTCGGCGGCCCGCATCGGGCCGAAGGTGCGGTTTGAGAAGACCACATAGAAAACCAGCGTCAGCGTCAGCAGCGCGTAGGCGTTCAAGGGAATGGACTTCGCCATCACCGCCAGCGGCTGGTCCACATCATTGGCGGCCAGCAGGCTGAGGATGAACGCGCCCCAGCCGTTCAGCAGGATCAGCACGCTCACCGGTGCGCAGGTGGAATCGATGATGTAGGCGAGGCGCGCCCGGCTGAGATTGACCCGGTCAAACAGGCGCTGGCCCAGAAGGCCGGTCGCCAGCAGGCTGACATTCGTTTCGACAAAAATCAGCACGCCGGAAAGGGCGGTTATGAACCCGGCCTGGCGCGGCCCCTTGGTTATGCCGGACCGCGACAGCCAGCCGACCATCGCTTCGAAGGCCTTGGCGCGCTCGAGGTAGGCAATCAGTGCACCGATGATCAGGCAGAAGAGCAGGATGCGGGTATTGCCGCCATCGCTGAACACATGCGCGCCGCGATCAATGCTGGCGAGCAGGCCCATCGCGGGGTTCATCGCGGAAAGCAGCGTTTCCGACAGCAGGATGGCGGCGCCAAGCGCCCAATAGACATTGCGCGTCAGCACAGCCACCAGCAGGGCGACCACCGGCGGGGTTGCGGCAAGCCATTCCATCTAGTTGATCGATTTCGGAGATGTCAGCGGCGAGGACCGTTTGGCCTCCACGTCGCGCAACACGCGCATCAGGTTGCCGCCCCAGATCTTGGCGACGTCTTGCTGCGAATAGCCGGCGTCGAGCAGGACATCGGTCACCTGCGGAAGGTCGGCAATGTCCTTCATGCCGTCAACGCCGCCGCCGCCATCCCAGTCCGCGCCGATGCCCACATGGTCCGGCCCGACGAGTTCAAGCGTGTAGAGCAAGTGCTCCTTGAACTTCTCGAAGGTCGAGCGGGGTGCCGGAAAAGCCGTGTCGAGCGCCTCACGGGCATCGCGGTACGCCTCGATCTGTTCCGGCGTCAGGGCAGCGGGATCGGTGCCGAATTTCGCTTCCAGTTCCGCAAGCGCCGCGATCCGCTCGGGCGTCGCTACGAGTGCTTCAAGATAGGCGCCGTAAGCGTTGACCTGGATCACGCCGCCCTTGTCCGCGATGGCTTTCAGCAAGTCGTCGGAAAGGTTGCGGGGATGATCGTAAACGCCGGTCGGTCCGGAATGCGACAACATGATCGGCGTGGTCGAGATGGCCAGCATGTCCCACACCGTCTCTTCAGAGGCGTGCGAGCCGTCCAGCATCAGGCCGAGACGGTTGGATTCGCGGATCAGCTCCTCTCCGAGCGGGCTGAGGCCTCCGAACACGGTGTTCACATCGGTCGCGCTGTCGGCGAACTGGTTGTTACGGAAGTGAACGGGCGCAATCATCCGCAGGCCGCCGGTGTAGAACGCTTCGAGCAGGGACACGTCATTGCCGAGCGGATAGGCGTTCTCCATGCTCTGGAAGACGATCTTCTTGCCGGCGGCATTGATCCGGTCTGCATCATCGGCCGTGAAGGCGAGTTCCACGTCGTCCGAGTACTTTGCCGCAAATTCGCGGATCGACATCTGGCGCAGCAGTCCGGCCGTGCGCGCGGCGTTCAGCGAGGCCGGGTCCAGCGGGCCCTGCGAGGTGAAGATCACCCAGAAGCCGCCATCTAGGCCGCCTTCATTCATGCGCGGAAGGTCAACCTGCGTGCCGTCGACATCGAAATTGCCGCGCTCGGAGAAGACGTAGTCTTCGGAATGGAAGTTGGCCGGCGTATCAAGATGGCTGTCGAGCACCATGAAACTCTGGTGCAGGGTCTGAGCTGGATTTGCGGCCACCGCTTCCGGCGCCGCATCAGTGGGTGTGGCGGCATCGGGTGCGCAGGCCGCCAGGATAGCCGCTGCCAACAGAAGGAGAATGCGTTTCATCGAGAGCCCCATTTTGCCCGTTGATCGGTGAAGTCGAAGCGCCATCTTGGCGAGGGGGCGGCTTGCGTCAACGCCCCGCGGCCTGATCTGCCCCAAACACGCGCTCAAAGATCGTGTCTGCATGCTTGAAGTGGTATTCGAGATCAAAAAGGGCGTCGATTTCAGCATCCTTCAAGCGCGCGGTGACGTCGGGATCGGCTTTCAGCAGGGTGGCGAGGTCGCCCTCCTTCTTCCAGGTCCGCATCGCATTGCGCTGCACGAGCCGGTAGGCGTCTTCGCGGCTGCAACCGCTTTCGACGAGGGCGAGCAGGATGCGCTGCGAATTGTGAAGCCCACCCATGCTGTTGATCGTGCGCAGCATGTTATCCGGATAGACCACGAGGTTTTCCACCACGCCGCCCAGACGGTGCAGCGCGAAATCAAGGTGGATGGTCGCGTCCGGGCCAATCCCGCGCTCGACCGACGAGTGGGAGATGTCGCGCTCGTGCCAGAGGGCGACGTTTTCGAGCGCCGGGGTGACGGCCGAGCGCACGAGACGGGCAAGTCCGGTCAGGTTCTCTGTCAGCACGGGGTTGCGCTTGTGCGGCATGGCGGACGAGCCTTTCTGACCCGCCGAGAAATATTCCTCAGCCTCCAGAACTTCCGTGCGCTGAAGATGCCGGATTTCCGTGGCCAGGCGCTCGACCGATGACGCAATCACCCCCAGCACCGCGAAATACATCGCATGCCGGTCGCGCGGGATCACCTGCGTCGACACCGGCTCGATGCGCAGCCCCAGCTTGGCGGCAACATGCGCTTCGACACGCGGGTCGATATTGGCAAATGTGCCGACCGCGCCGGAGATGGCGCAGGTGGCCACTTCGTCGCGCGCTATCAGCAGGCGCGTGCGGGCGCGCTGGAATTCGGCATGAAAGCCGGCGAGCTTGATGCCGAAAGTGGTCGGCTCGGCATGGATGCCGTGGCTACGGCCGATCGTCGGCGTATGCTTGAACTCGTAGGCACGTGTCTTCAGCGCGGCCAGCACGCGGTCGATACCGCCCAGCATAAGGTCCGCCGCGCGCACCATCTGAACGTTGAGACATGTGTCGAGCACGTCCGACGATGTCATGCCGAGGTGCAGGAACCGGGCTTCATCGCCGACATGCTCGGCCACGTTGGTGAGGAAGGCGATGACATCATGCTTCACTTCGCGTTCGATCTCGTCGATCCGGTCGACTTCGAATGCGGCCCGTTCGCGAACGGCGGCCGTGACACCGGCGGGAACGGTCCCCATCGCCTCCATCGCTTCAGCCGCCAGTGTTTCGATTTCAAGCCAGATTCCGAACCGGCTCTCAGGGGTCCAGATCGCTGCCATTTCAGGGCGCGTATACCGAGGGATCATGGGCGCGGGTCTCCGTTTGCGTTTCGCATGCCCTTACGGGCAGATGGCGCCGCGCGCCAGTCCGGGGCGCGCGCCGTGTGAGGCTTGGCCATGTTGTTCCAGGCCGGGGCACGTTAGTCTGGCCTTCGATTCGGAATGATCCTGAAAATGACGAAGCCCGCCAAGATCGCCCCCCTGGAGACGCCGCCTGCGCCCGAACTGTCGGTGGGCGGGCGGCGCTGGCGGCTGCACGCGGTCGATCCGCGCAAGGTCCAGGCGCTGCTACCGG
>JBGSOU010000382.1:0-2621 GCA_041739025.1 Hyphomonas sp. | reverse complement strand
GGATAGCGGAACGGCTTGTAGGCATGGCTCGGGGTGAGCAGGCCGGGAATGTTCGCGTTGCCGTCAGCCATGGGAAACTCCTTCAAATGCGGGCGCTGTGTATAGCGCTTAGACACCACATATAGTGCTTAAAATTCGTTAACGCCGCAAGATGTGCGCAATGCCGCACCCGCGAATTGCACAACAAGACGTCGCCTGTGGAGCGAATTTACCCTGGCTTTCAGGCCTTTCCGGGGCCCCTCGGCGCGCCGGCCGGCTTCAAGCCGAGGCGGTGGAGGGCGGCCTGGCAGAGTTCGAGGTCGACCTGCGTCCAGGCGAGGAAGGCGACGCGCTCGATCTTGGTGTCAGCCGAGTGGAGCAGGTACTGGTGCGCGGCGTGGATGAGGCCCTGCACCCTCTCGTGCGGCGATTCGCCGGCCGAACGCGTGCCGAAGAGGGGGATCAGCACGGACTTGAGCATCGACTTGGCGTTCATCTTGGCGCCGAAGCCGGTATTGTGGGCGTCCACGGCGGCCAGCGCGTTGGTGACGCATTTGCGGTAGGCGCCGATCAGCTGGTAGCCGCGTCCCGGCTCGCCCTGGTGGGCGGCGACGTGGACGAGCAGCTTCACCTTGTTGTTGCGGGCGAGCGCGCCGGCGCTGGTCAGCATCGTGGTCGCCGGCTCGATGCCGGTGCGGTGATTCTGGCCTACCTTGCTGCGCAGGAGGCGCGTGATCGCATCATCGCGCACGAAGCCGTGCCGGTCGCGGCGCGAGCCGAGATAGCGAATCGTGGCGGAGACCGAGGAATCGTGCAGGCGCGCGAGCTCCATCCGGGTGTTTTCCGGGTTCATCCAGACGTCGATATCGTCGATGTCGGCCATGTCGCCGGTGACGATCTCGATCTGGCGGGCCGCTTTCGGGCCGGTCATTCCGGCGAGGCCGAGCTTGTAGATGTGGTAGCGGCGCTCCGGGAGCGGACGATCCGGCAGGCGGATCGAGATGCCCGGGATGAGCGAGTGGACGATCGAGTCGGTGGCCCGGTTGTCGAGGCTGTTCTTGATATGTGTGCGCAGCAGGGCGCGGCAATCCGCGAGGATCTGGGTGCGTGAGGGCGAACCTTCAGGGGGCAGTTCGTAATCGAGGGCGCGCACGCCGGTGATGTTGAATTCCTCTCCCGTTCCCGAATGGCACATCACCACCGTGCCAGCGCGCCGGGCGGCCTGGCGGATGCCGAGTTCGAAGAAGATGTCCGGCGAGCCAAGCGAAATGTCGGCGATGACGACATCGGAATCGATGATGTTCTCCACCATCTCGCGATGGATGAGGCCGGAGCGGCTGACCCGGTCAGACCGGATGCAATCGAGGTCGAGATCTTCCGCGACCGGCTGGATGATCTCGTTGAAGACGGCGTCGAAGTCGATCGCGGGGGCATCGCCCGTGGCCGGCGCGGCGTAGGGAAGGATGACGAAACAGCGCCGCCCGGTCTGGCGCGCTTCAAACTCTGCGGGCTTTTCCGCGACCTGTGCCTTGCCTTCGAACGCCATACCCACGTGCCCCATCGCCTTCCGCCTCGCCAGAATTCGACGAAACTATGGCGCCTCGCAGCTGGCAAGGCGCGCGGCCGAACGATTCGCGCCGCGCCCGTTCCGGCGCAGGCTAGGGCCCTGAATCCTGTAAGGAATAGGGCAGATTATAAATGCGTAAGGTTGGCGGATGGGGTGCGGGTTGCCCAATATCCGTTCGCACCCGCGAAGGTGGGGACTCTGGAAGCGGGCGCCTGCCGTAAACCCGGCCTTCGCGGGAGGCCCGGATGGGAGTGTCTACTCGCCGGCTTTCCTGGCCGGCACAGGCAGGGAGCAGATGTCCAGCATGTTCACCGGCGGAGCGATGAAGGCCGGGATGCCTGAATAGTCGCGTTTGGACGCTTTCAGCGCGGCCCAGTCGGCAGACGCCGTGTCCATCACTTCGTAGGACGGGCGTTCGCCTTCGGGGATGGACGCGGCGAGTTTTGCGGACGTGATGATGTTGTATTCGTTCTTCGAGCGGCGGTACTGCGCCATCTGGTAGGCGAGGGGCTCGTCTTCGCCGAACAGGGCCGCGGCCTCCTCATCCGTAAACGGATCAACACGGGGCAGGCGGTGGAGGTGCTCCATGCCGGCGATGACGCGGCCGAAGATGGTGTAGTTGCGATCAAGGTAGCGGCGCGGCTGAAGGGGGAAGTAGATTTCGGTGCTGCCGGTATCCGGCGCCTCGTCGCGCGCCATGCCGAGCGCGCCGGGGCAGTTCATCAGCCATTCCTGTTCGCCGTCGCGGCCGACCGCAAACCCGGACCGGTGCCCGGCCTCCGGCGCGAAGAGGTCTGCATTGCCGAGGGGCACGAAGCCTTCGGCGGGGACGGCGCGTTCGGCTTCGAGGGGCACGGTCTCCCAGGCCTTGCTGGCCATCGCGAATTCACGGCCGGCCTGGGCGACATGGCCATCGATGACGCGGTAGAAGAATTCGCCATCATAGAAGCCTTCCGCCAGCAACTCGCGCAGGCGGGCGACATGCGCCGGGGCGGCCTCCGGGAAGAGTTCGACGGCGATCGTGCCGGTTGGCAGCTCCATCAGCACGAGGTTTTCCGCATCGACCGGGCGCCAG
>JBGSOU010000347.1:0-1561 GCA_041739025.1 Hyphomonas sp. | reverse complement strand
CTGGCGCCGTCCTTTGCGGCGGTGTTCGCGCTGGCCTTCGGCTGGGCCTGGGGCGCCGAACGCACCGCCGAGCGCTCGCCGCTGACCGACCAGAACGTCGTGATCATGGACGCCGGCGTGCCGCAATCGGAATGGGACAGGCTGCCGTCCGGCCCGGTTCTGGGTGTCTACGTCAGTATGCTGAGCTACCCCGACAGCAAGCCGGGCGATGTCGTCGTCTGGCCGGAGGGCGCGGTGCCCGGCTTCCTCTTGCAGGAGTCCGCCTCGCTGGATGCCATCTCGGCCTATATCGGCGAGCGCACCCTGATCGTCGGCGCGACGCGCTATGAATGGTTCACGGACGATACGCCGGTCTATTACAACAGCCTCGCCGTGCTCGACGCGACGGCCAACCAGACCGGCCCGATTTCGCTCTACGACAAGCATCGCCTGGTGCCGTTCGGCGAACTGGCCGCGGTAGACTTCATTCCCTTCGGCCGTGAGTTCGCCGCGCTTCTGCCGCCCACGACGCAGCGCCTCGCCGCGTCCGGCTTCCGCCCCGGCGCCGGGGCCACGGCCGTCGATACGGGAAAGCTGCCGCCTTTCGTGGCGCTGATCTGCTATGAGGGCCTGTTCCCGGAGATCACCCGCAAGGCCAACCTGGTCGACCGCGCCCAGTGGATCGTGCTGGTCTCCAACGATGCCTGGTTCGGCGCGGGCATGGGCCCGGCCCAGCATTACGCGCAGAACCGGTACCGCGCGATTGAAACCGGGCTGCCACTTGTGCGCGCAGCGAACCGGGGCATGTCCGGCATTGTCGACGGGTATGGCCGCGAGACGATGCGCACCCTGCCGGCCGAAACGGCGCCGGAGGGCTGGTCAACCACCTATGGCCGGGACCGGATTCCGGAGCCTGCGCCGCCCACCGTTTTCCAGACGCGTCTCGGTGCGGGCCTCTACTGGTTCAGCCTCTGCCTCTTCGCGCTACTGGCCTTCCTGAGCTGGAGGCGTTAAGTCCGTATCTTCGATGGCGACGCAGGCCAAGCGGGGTAAACGATGACGGACAGCAAGCTTCCGAGCGGAATCGACCGGGTCGTCGGACAGCGTATCCGTTGGCGCCGCCGCGAGCTGAAGCTGACGCAGGAACGCCTCGGGGAGCTCCTTGAGCTGACATTCCAGCAGGTCCAGAAATACGAGAAGGGCGTCAACCGGGTTTCGGCGGGCCGGCTTTATGAAATCGCCGGCGTACTCGGCGTGCCGATCAACTACTTCTTCGAAGGCGCCGAGGAGTTCCTCGACGCCGAGCAGGCGGAATTTGCCGAGGACGAAGACGAGCCCCATGCGCCGGTCATGACGCCGGAAACGCTGGAGCTGATTTCTGCCTTCCACAAGATCGAGGACCTTTCCCTGCGCAAGTCGCTCCTCAATACCGTGCGCGCGGCGGCCTCCGCCTTCGACAACCGCTCCGGCCCGGACTGACGGCGCACGGCATGAACGATCCAGACCGCAACGAGCTGAGGGATCGCCCGATCCGCACCTTCGGGCGTACCGGGGGGCGGGCGCTGTCGCCGCGCCAGCAGAC
>JBGSOU010000339.1:0-2351 GCA_041739025.1 Hyphomonas sp. | reverse complement strand
GCTGTTCGCCGGCGCGGACGTGCCGGACATCACGCCGGCACGGATCCGGCAGGCGGCGGCCCTGCTTCGGCAGAAGGATGCCGTGTTCGGCCCGGCGCGGGATGGCGGGTTCTGGCTGTTCGGGCTTCACAAACGTACCGGCACGCCGGCGCCCTTCGCGGGCGTGCGCTGGTCCGGTCCGCATGCGATGGAAGATGTTTGGAGCCAGCTGCCTTCCTCTGCGAGGATCGGGTTGCTGGAGACATTGATTGACATTGACGAGGCGCAGGACTGGGAAGACTGGAACCAGAGCCGCGCCTGATTTCCCCACAACAATCCCAGAACAAGTTCTTGATTTGTTCTTTTTCCTGTGGCTCTGTCGGCGTCATGAGAACCGGCCAGAAACTGAAGCCCAACGGACGCGTCACCCTCGTGGAAACGGGGGAGGCCGGTGAACGGTTCGAGCATCGCGGGCGCGGCGCCGTGTCGAACCAGACTGGCCGCTATGAGCGCCATACGCGCGATCCGTTCGACGATGGCTGGAGCACGATCGAGGACGACGCGGCGCCGCTTGAGACCCTCCTGATGGAGGATACGGCCAAGACAATCATCACGTTCAACAATTCGCCGGACATTCATTTCGACCGGTCGATCAATCCGTATCGCGGGTGTGAGCATGGCTGCATCTATTGCTTCGCCCGGCCAACCCATGCCTGGTCCGGGCTTTCGGCCGGGCTCGATTTCGAAAGCCGGCTGTTCCAGAAATCGAACGCACCCGAATTGCTGGTGAAGGAGTTGTCGCGGCCCGCCTACGTTCCGCGGCCGGTGGCGCTGGGCATCAATACCGATGCCTATCAGCCGGTCGAGCGCGAGCAGCGCCTGACGCGGCGGCTGTTGAAGATCCTGTCGGACCATAATCATCCGGTCAGCCTCCTGACGAAGTCCGCGCTGATCCAGCGTGATATCGACCTGCTTGCGCCGATGGCAGAGAAGGGGATCGTGCGCGTCGGCGTGTCGATCACGACGCTCGACCGGAAGCTGGCGCGCAAGATGGAGCCGCGCGCTGCCACGCCCGAGCGCAGGTTGGAAACTGTCTGGGCACTGTCGCAGGCCGGCATTCCTGTGTCCGTGATGACGGCGCCGATCATCCCGGGATTGAATGATCATGAGATTGAAGCGCTGCTCGAGGCCTCGGCGGTGCATGGGGCTACCGGCGCAGGTTATGTGGTGCTGCGGCTGCCATTTGAAATAAAGGACCTGTTTCATGAATGGCTGGTGCAACACGTTCCGGACCGCGCGGCGCGCGTGATCAACTTGATCCGAGAGATGCGCGGCGGAAAGGATTATGATCCCCGCTGGTTCGAGCGCGGACGGGGGCGCGGCGCGATGGCCGACCTGATTTCGCAACGTTTTCAGAAGGCCGCAGCCCGCAATGGCCTGAGCGGACGGCGGCCGGAGCTGCGCACGGACCTGTTCCGCCCGCTCGAGACGCCGCAGGGGCAGTACCTGCTGGGGCTGTAGGCGCGGCAACGATGGCGGCTGGTGGCGGTAACCATTCGGTAGGCTTTTCTTAAACGCGCAGTAACCGGCGCAACCCAGAGATTCCAGGGCACGTAGATTTAGCGGGGCTCCCGGAATGACCATTCAGAAGAACACGATCGCGCAAGGTGACTGTATCGAACTCCTGTCGCGGATTCCCGACAAGTCGGTTGATCTCGTGTTCGCAGACCCGCCGTACAACCTGCAGCTCGGCGGGGGATTAACGCGTCCGGACCAGTCGGTTGTCGACGGCGTTGACGATGCCTGGGACAAGTTCGGCAGCTTTGACGAATATGATCTGTTCACGCACCAATGGCTGGAAGAATGCCGCCGCGTCCTGAAGGACGATGGCGCGATCTGGGTGATCGGGTCGTATCACAATATTTTCCGCGTCGGGACCGTGCTTCAGGATCAGGGGTTCTGGATCCAGAATGACGTGATCTGGCTGAAAACCAATCCAATGCCGAACTTCAAGGGCACACGCTTCCAGAACGCGCATGAGACGCTGATCTGGGCGGGCAAGTCGCGCGAGTCGCGCGTCACGTTCAACTATGACGCCCTGAAAATGTTCAACGAAGACAAGCAGATGCGGTCCGACTGGGTGATCCCGCTGTGCACGGGCGCTGAGCGGCTCAAGGACGAAACCGGCCGCAAGGCCCACCCGACGCAGAAGCCGGAATCGCTGCTGCACCGGGTCCTGCTGGCCAGCACCAACCCGGGCGATCTCGTGCTTGATCCGTTCTCGGGAACCGGCACGACGGCCGCCGCCGCGAAACGCCTCGGCCGCAACTTCATCGGGCTCGAGCGCGACGAGGGCTATGTGCGCGTCTCCC
>JBGSOU010000334.1:0-9321 GCA_041739025.1 Hyphomonas sp. | reverse complement strand
GGGGCTACACCCGCCTCGAGCTTGGTCAGGGCCAGTTCGTGCGACCAGCCTTCGCGGTGCAGGATCTCGATGACATATACCCCCGGCGGCCAGCCGAACGTGTCGATCAGGATCTGGACGCGGCCATTCAGCCGATGGGTGAGGTCATCTTCCTCCAGCCGCGCGCCGCCCGGACCACGGATCCGGAATGCGCCGTATCCGGAATACCCGTCCTGCGGCAGCCAGAGCGTCAGTTGCTGGCCGCCGTCATAGCGCACGAACTTTGCGGTGAGCCTGCCGACACCCGCGGGCGCGGCAATGTTGACCGGCGCGCCGGGCACGATCTCGCCGTCATAACCTGCTTGCGATGGCATCACCCGTCCTTTGTGCGCCGGGCATCATGTATCATTTCGCGTCAGCGTTGTCGCCACGCGTGCGAGGCGATCATTCATGCACGCAGCGCATGAATGTCACCGCTTCCGCTGCCTTCTCCGCCAGGTCCGGACGGCTCATATGACGGCCAACAGCAACCCTTCCGATGGAGGCCTCACGATGATTGACATCCGTCCGTTCGACAAGCTGGGCCGGTTCCGCAATGACTGGCTCAACGCCCACTACCACTTCTCGTTCTCGCAGTATTACGACCCCAACCGCGTCCAGCACGGCGCGCTCAGGGTCTGGAATGATGACGAGATCGAGCCGCGCACCGGCTTCCCGCCGCATGGCCACGACTCGATGGAAATCATCACCTATGTCCGCAAGGGCGCGATCACCCACAAGGACTCGCTCGGCAATACCGGCCGTACCGAGGCCGGGGACGTTCAGGTGATGAGCGCGGGGTCGGGCATCCAGCATTCCGAATGGAATGCCGAGGACATCAAGACCGAGTTGTTCCAGCTGTGGATCCTGCCCCGCTATCGCGGCGGCCAGCCGAGCTGGGGGGCGCGCAAGTTTCCCAAGGGCGACCGGTCCGGCAACTGGGCCGTGCTGGCGTCCGGCAGCGGCGAGAATGACAGCCTCAGGATCAACCAGGACGCCAAGGTGCTCGGCGCCACGATCCAGACTGGCGAGACGCTGACTTACGAGCTGCCCGCAGGCCGCCATGGCTATCTCGTGGTGGCCGACGGCGAAGTCAGGCTGAACGGCAACCTGCTGAAAACCCGCGACGGCGCGGCGATCTCGGGCGGCGAGACCTTGACGCTCGACGGCATCAATTCGGCCGAACTGGTGCTGGTCGATACGATCTGACCGGGCGCTCACGCGGGCGTGACTTCATCCTCCGGCCGGTTTGGGGTACACTCCTCTGACTGGCCGGACCTCCGTCCGGCCCCTTCGGGAGCGTGACGATGAAACATCTTCTGGCCGCCGCCGTCCTTCTGGGCCTCAGCCCGGTAGCCGGCGCCACCGAGATCAGCGTGAGCCTCGGACCGGACTTCACCGAGAAACTGACCGAGGAGTACGGCGTACGTGAAGGCGAATACCTTGCGGATCGCGTGCGCACCGACCTGCAGCGCGCGATCGACAAGTCAGGTGCCGGCGTGGCCCGCATCGAGGTGACCATCGTGGACGCCAAACCGTCGCGGCCGACGTTCAAGCAGGCCGGGGACACGCCCGGTCTGGACATGCACCGGTCGGTCAGCCTGGGCGGCATGAAGCTGAAGGCGGTCGCCTATGACGCGTCGGGTAACATGACCGATGAGTTCGAGTACAAATGGTACGAAAGCGACATCCAGCAGGCCGGCCTGACCACCTGGCAGGATGCGCGCCGCGCCTCGAGCCGGTTTGCCACGCGCTTCGTCCAGCAGATCGACTAGATCGACCAGATCAGGCGAATCACTCCTCGCCCTTGATCCGCACGCTGATCGTCTCTGACGTTCGCAGGTGCAGGTCGCGCTGCGGGAACGGAATGAGGATCCCGTGCCGCTCAAGCGCGGAATGGATCTGCCAGACATAGTCTGCCATCACTTTCTGCGGCCGGAGCACGGCTTCATCGGTCAGCCAGACGATCAGCTCGAACTCGAGACGGGACTCCGCGAACCGGACGAGCCAGACCTGCGGCTTGCGCTCGCCCTCGTCGTCGAAGGTCCAGGGCAAGGCCGCTGCGGCTTCGAGACCCGCCTTCTCCACCAGCTCCTTGGGCGTCCCGTAGGCGACCCCGAACGGCACGTGGATCCGGCGCTTGGCATCGGCGTGCGTCCAGTTGATCAACTGGTTCTTGATGAAGGCCTCGTTGGGCACGATGATGTCGATGTTGTCGTTCGTCGTCAGCACCGTGGAGCGGAAGTTGATCTCCTTCACGAGGCCCGACAGCCCGCCCTGCAACTCGATGAAGTCGCCGACCTTCAGCGTCTTCTCCATCAGGAGGATGACGCCGGACATGAAGTTCGAGAAGATCGACTGAAGGCCGAAGCCGATGCCGACACCGAGCGCACCGGAGAAGAAGGTCAGCGCGCCGAGATCGACGCCGATAAAGTTGAGCGCCACAAAGATCGAGATGATGATCGCGGTGATCTTGACCGTCTGGCCGAACAGGCCGCCGACCGAGGGCGGCAGGTTCTGGGCGCCGCGCAGCTGCGACTGGGCGAGATTGCCGATCAGCCAGCCGATCCAGATCGCGACCGCCGCGAGCACCAGGCTGGTCATCAGGTGCAGCAGCGTGACCTGCGCCGAGCCGAATGTGATGACCACGGATTCGAGCGCCCGGTTCAGCGGGGCCAGCCAGCCGACGATGTAAAGCGCGGCGACGGCCCAGAGCGAATAGGCGACCATCCGCGAAACGAAGCCGCGCCGCATGCTGGCCGTGACGACCTGCACGGCGATCCAGGCGGCGAGGAGGCTGATAGCGATGTGCAGCGAGCGGCTGCCGAGGCCGGCCAGCTCAAACCCGGCAGTGACCGCGACCAGCAGGAGGACCGTGATCGCCGGCCAGAGAATCCGGAGGACCGACACCAGCGCCAGCAGGACGAAATCGATTCGGCCCCGCGCTTCGGCGGCCGCCATGAGACGTTTGCGGGGAAAGCGCGAGATTACGTAGGCCGCGGCGGCGGCGACGGCGATTGCCAGGAGCTGCCAGACCGTATCGGGCGAGGCGAGGTCGGCCACCGCCTCCTGCCCCCACAGGGTCAGCATTTTCCAAAGCCTGTCCACCGCCGGCAGGGCGGCCGGGAACGGCACCGACACATTGTGAATCAAGCGAGCCTCTTTGAAACGCAGGCCAGGAACAGACTCAGACGACCTTACCGCGCGCCTTCCTGCGCGCAACCCTTGCCGGCGGGCGGGCGGGCCGCGCCATGCTGCAGGTGCACAGTCCGCAGGGGCGTGCGAGCCTCGACTGCAGTCACGGGGGCGATTTGGCGCCAAAGGCGCAGGCCAGGGGACATGTGCCATGCCCATATGGCGTCCGTCACATTTTTGACACCCCTGACAAGTGTTTCATCCCTCCCCTTGCGAGACCGATTGACAGCGCCCCTAACCTGCCGTTGTGATGGCGTGGAAGTGGTCCCGCCAATGAGGATTGCTCGAAAATCAGCAACAAAATCGGCGCTTTGCATCATGCGGCCCGAGGGGAGGAAAATTCGAATGACTCGTTTTACAGACTCGAAATACGTCTTGTTGGCAGGCGCTTCCGCGCTCGCCATGGCCTTGTTTGCAGCGCCGGCCATCGCACAGGAAGACGACACACCTGTCACGACCACTGACGATGAAGCCAGCCCGCGTACGCTCGACCGCGTTGTCGTGACCACGCAGAAGCGCTCGGAAAGCATCCAGGATGTTCCGATCGCCGTTTCGGCATTTGATCCGGAAAACCTGGATCGTTTGAACATCAACACCGGTTCTGACCTTCAGTTCAACATCCCGAACTTCCAATCTTCGCAGGGCAACTTCTCGGCCGGTTCGATTTCGATCCGCGGTATCGTGAACGCTGCCGTCGGCGCCTCGTCGGATGATGCTGTGGGTACCCACATCAACGGCGTCCCGTCCTCGGGCTCCTACATTCTGGAAACGGAACTGTTCGACGTCGAGCGCGTCGAGATCCTTCGCGGACCGCAAGGCACCCTGTACGGCCGCAACGCAACCGGCGGCGTGCTCAACGCCGTGACCGCGAAACCGAACTATGACGAGTTCTCGGCCAATATCGAGGCCTCCTACGGCGACTACAACTCGCAGAAGCTGACGGGCCATGTGAACATTCCGATCGGCGACGATTTCGGTATTCGCCTCGCCGGCTTCACGCTGAAGCGTGACGGTTTCTCGGATGCAATCCTGCCGGACGGCTCGAAAGAAGACGTTGACGGCCGCGACCTCAGCGCCCTGCGCGCCACCATCGGCGGCGACTTCAGCGAAGATTCGCGGTTCTGGCTGATGTACGAAACCTATGACGAGGATTCGACACGCACCCGTTCGACGAAACAGCTTTGCACAAAAGACACCCGCCCGTTCCCGTTCAACCAGGGCTGCACGCCTTATGAAACTTCGGGCCTCGGATACGCGCGTGACGCAAACGGCAATCCGATCCAGGTCCGTCCGGGATTTGGCACGGTCAACACCGCCGGGACACTCGGCGGCGTGCTTGCCGCCAACCTCGGCCTCTACAATGGTTTTGGTACCGATTCCAACGCGGGCAACACCACGTCTTCGAACCTGCGCGAATTCGAAACCAACCTCGTTCCGGAATTTGTCGCCAGCCAGCAGACGATCACCGGCGAATTCCAGCATGATTTCGACAATGATCTGACCCTGACCCTGCTCGGCTCGTACAATGACAGCAGCCGTGCGTTCACCGATGACTATAACAAGGGCATCGGTTCGGTGAAATTCAACATCACGGGCCTGACCCCCGATGTTGATGGCGATGGTGACGGCGACTTCCTCGGCTATACCGGCCTCACCGGCCAGTCCCTGCCTTACGATACCCGCATGCGTGTGCCGGCGGATACCCTTCTGGCGACTGACCGTTCGGCCTCCGACTTCGTCACCACCAGCTTCGAAGCCCGCCTCCAGTCGGACTTCGACGGCCCGTTCAACTTCACGGTCGGCGCCCTCAGCCTGAACGCTGAAGGCAACACCGACTACCTGGTGTTCTTCAACACCGCTGAAGCGCTCGGCGTGGCCACCGGCCTGCCCGGCGACCGGACCTACTTCCGCAGCAACAGCCCGTATGAGCTGGATGCAAAAGCGGCCTTCGGCGAAGTCTATTACAACATGACCGACGCGTTCAAATGGACCCTCGGCCTGCGGTATACGGATGACCAGAAAGCCCAGAAAGACACGCCGAGCCTTCTGCTGGCGGGTGCAACAACGGCGCCTGGCCAGACGAACGGTGACTTCGAAGCCGGCCCGGTCCAGACGGCTGACTTCCAGGAAGTGACCGGCCGTTTTGGCTTTGACTGGCAGCTGGGCGAATTCGGCCCGGCCGATGAAACCCTGCTCTACGCCTTCGCTTCGCGGGGCTACAAAGGCGGCGGCATCAACCCGCCGCAATCGGCAGGCCTGGTCGCCGTCTCGAATTCGTTCGATCCGGAATTCATCAACGCACTTGAAATCGGCACGAAGAGCACGCTGTTTGACGGCGCTGCCCAGATGAACCTCGCAGCCTTCCTCTACGACTACAAAGGCTACCAGATTTCGTCGATCGTGAACCGCTCGTCGATCAACGAGAACGTCGATGCGAAAGTCGCGGGTTTCGAGGCCGAATTCTACTGGCAGATGACCGAGAATTTCCGTGTCGACACGACACTCGGTCTGCTCAGCGCCAAGTTGAAGGATCAGGCCCTGCTGGACACCTATGACCAGACAGGCGGCGATCCGAACTGGCTGATCGTCAAGGATGCGGCAACAACGCAGAACTGTGTCGCCAGCGCAGCTGGCGTGGCAGCCCTCGTCGCCGCAACCACCGGTACACCGCTGGCCGGCACCCCGGCCCTGATCTGTAACCCGACGTCGCTGAACGCAACGCTCGCCACGTTCCTGGGTCAGGCAACGGCAGACGCCCTCACGCCGGCCTTGGCGCCGAACGGCATCGCCACGGATGTGTCGGACAACTACCTGCCGCGCGCTCCGGAAACGACCCTGTCGGTGGGTGCACAGTACGAAATGGCTCTCGGTCAAAACTGGAGCTCCATCCTGCGGGGTGACTTCTACTACCAGGCCGACATGTACTCGCGCATCTTCAACCTCGAAGCCGACAAGATCGACAGCTGGCAGAACGCGAACGCGTCCTTGACCTTCCTGAACGATGGCGCCGGCTTTGAAGTCGAGTTCTACGTCAAGAACCTGCTCGAGGATGACCAGATCACGTCGCAGTACCTCACGGACGCGTCGTCGGGTCTGTTCACCAACGTCTTCCTGCTGGAACCCCGCCAGTTCGGCATCCGGATTGGCAAATCCTGGTAACGGAACCGGCATCCGGCGCGGGCTGAAACATCCGCGGCGGACGACCAGACGAGGGGCGGCCTTTCGGGGCCGCCCCTTTTTCGTTGGCGCATCATGCGGGACGTTCTATGTCTGGACAGCTTAGTCAGATCCGCACCGGAGCCCGCCATGACGACCATCCTTCGCCTGCCCGCCCTCGCCGCCCTCGTTGCCCTGGCGGCCTGTTCGCCATCCGGCGGAACCGCAACGCCGACCGCCGTGAGCGAGACGAAAGTGAAGCTGGAGCCGCTGGTTGCCGCCGAGCAGCCCTGGGGGCTCGCCTTCCTGCCGGACGGCGCGCTGCTGTTCACCGAGAAGGAGGGCGGCCTGAAATATGTGGTGCCCGGCACGGGCGTCGATCCGAAGCCGGTCTCCGGCCTGCCGGCCGCATTGACCGAAGGCCAGGCCGGCTATCTCGGCATCGCTCTGGATCCGGACTTTGACGGCAACCGGCTGGTCTATGTGTCGCTCTCGTCGGGCACGACGGAGGCCAACGCGACGGCCGTCGTGCGCGGCCGGTTGAGCGATGACAATTCGGCGCTCGAGAATGTCGAGGAGATCTTCCGCGGCAAGACGCGCGACACGGCCTATCACTATGGTTCGCGCCTCGCCTTCGCCAATGATGGCACCCTGTTCGTGACGCTGGGCGAAGCCTTCAAGTACAAGGAACTGGCGCAGGACCCGAAGGAACTACTCGGCAAGATCGTGCGGATCAATCCGGATGGCTCGATCCCCTCAGACAATCCGTTTGCGGACGGTGTGGCGGGCGATCCGGCGGTCTGGTCGTACGGCCACCGCAACGAACAGGGCCTCTATTATGACAGCGTCTCCGGCACGCTGTGGGAAACCGAGCATGGCCCGAAGGGCGGCGATGAACTGAACATCATCACCAAGGGCACCAACTATGGCTGGCCTGCGATCACCTACGGCGTCGACTATGACGGCACGATCATTTCCAACAAGACCGAAGCCGACGGCATGGCGCAGCCGGAAACCTTCTGGGTCCCGTCGATTGCGCCGTCGGGCCTGACGATGCTGAACAGCGATGTCTATCCGGGCTGGCGCGGCGACCTGTTTGCCGGCGGCATGAACGGGCCGAACGGGCTTGTCCTCGTGCGGATCGATCTTGAGGGCGGCAAGGTGATCGGCAAGGAAGACCTGCTGCGCGATGCAAACCTTGCGATCCGGGATGTCGTGCAAGGGCCGGACGGGTATCTCTATGTCGCGTCGAAGGATTTCGACGGCATCTTCAAGGTGGCACTGGCCGAATAGGGCCCGCCCGGGGCTCTAGTCGCCATCCTTGAGGGGAATGCCGTACAGCTCGAGCCGGTGATCGACGAGCCGGAAACCGAGCTTGCGCGCGATCTCTTCCTGCAGCTGTTCGATCTCGGCAGAATGGAACTCGACCACCATGCCGGTCTTCACGTTGATCAGGTGATCGTGGTGTTCCTCGGGCACTTCCTCATAGCGGGCGCGCCCGTCGCGGAAATCGTGGGCCTGGATGATGCCGGCATCTTCGAACAGCTTCACGGTCCGGTAGACGGTGGCGAGCGAAATCGAGGCATCGAGCGAATTGGCGCGGCGATGCAGTTCTTCGGCATCCGGGTGATCATCCGCCACCGACAAGACCCGGGCAATGACGCGGCGCGGCTCCGTCATGCGGAGGCCTTTATCGATGCAGAGTTTTTCCAAACGGTCCATGAACGCCCTTTTGCCCGCGCTTGAGGCGCAAGTCCAGATCGTGTTGCGATTGCGGCTCAGGCCAGATGGCGGGCGAAGAAGTCCAGCGTGCGGCTCCAGGCGAGGTTTGCAGCCTCCGGATTGAAGCGCGGCGTGGTGTCATTGTGGAAACCGTGCTGGGTGCCCTCGTACACAAACACGTCGTACGGCTTGCCCGCAGCCTTCAGGGCCGCTTCATAGGGCGGCCACCCCGCATTTACGCGCTCATCTTCGCTGGCGAGGTGGATCTGCAGGGGCACATCGACCTTGGCGGCGTCTTCTACAGGCGGCCAGCCGCCATAAAAGGGCACCGACGCCTTCAGCCAGGGCTGGCGCACGGCCATGATGTTGGTGACGGCACCGCCAAAGCAGAAGCCGGTGCAGGCGATCTTGCCATTGGTGGCGTCATGGTCGCGGAGGAATTCGGCGGCGGCCATGAAATCCTCGATCATCTCCGGCGCGGCGCGTTGCGCCTGCAGGGCGCGGCCATCGTCGTCATTGCCGGGGTAGCCGCCGAGAGGATGCAGCGCATCCGGCGCGAAGGCGGCATAGCCGGCCTTGGCGGCGCGGCGCGTCACATCGCGGATATGCGGATTGAGGCCGCGATTCTCGTGGACGACGACGATACCGGCAAGTTTGCGCGCCGCCTGGGCCGGGCGCACCAGGTAGCCGGACATTTCCCCCGCCCCGTTGGGTGAGGCATAGATGACCGTCTCCTCGATCAGGCCGGTCTCGCCCTCGGTGGTCTGGGCGCGGCCATAGTTCGGCATCACGCAGGCGGCGAGCATCGAGACGGTGAGCCCTCCCACCGCATAGGCCGACAGTTTCGAGAAGAAGGCCCGGCGCGACAGGTCGCCGTGGCAATAGGCATCGTACAGCTTGAAGACATCCTGGGGGATCACGAGGGTTTTCGGATCGTCGGCCATGTCGGGGCTCCTCTTCTGCTCCGGCGAATATAGGCCCCTGCCGGGCCAGGGCTAGCCGTTCAGCCTTTTCGACATCAGGACCGCATCCGCAGGGACGTGCCGCCCGGCCGTGTAATAGCGCGGGCGGCGGCCGTCTTCGATGAAGCCGAGCGCGGCGTAAAGATGGCGGGCGGGCGCGTTGTCCTCCGCAACATCCAGCGTGACGCGTGTGATGCCCTGCTGAGCGAGGTCATTGATGATGCGGGTGATCAGCTGGCGCGCGAGGCCTTCGCCGCGCCGCGCCGGA
>JBGSOU010000301.1:0-5738 GCA_041739025.1 Hyphomonas sp. | reverse complement strand
ATGACCGGTTGGTCGCTGGCGGCAGCTGGCCCCGTTTCGGCGGCCGCGATGTTGAGCGCAGACGGTGCCGCAAAGGCCTGATTGGCGGCGAGGTCCTGACCATCGCTTGCGGGCACCCTCTCGGTTGTTTCGCCGCTGCGGGGGGCTTGGGCCGCGCGCGTCGTCCGAATCTGCGGATTGTCGGGCGCCGCCATGCCCAGCGCTGCAGGGGCGAGGGGCTCATTGGCGCGTGGCACAGCCGTCGATGCGGACACGGAAGGTTGCGGTGCGTCTGGCGCAGCTGCAGCCGGGACGACCACATTGACGTCTGCCGTCTCCATAGTCGCCGGAACGGCCGGTGGCGCTTCGGAGATTTGCGGAATGTCATCGCGCGTCTCTGCACGCAGGCGTCCGGATTCGGGGCGGCCGATGTCAGGCTTTGAGAGGGTTTCGTCCGGAATGCCCGGCGAAACGGGTTCAAGATCGCCCTTGATATCGGGGTTTTCACGGGGCGACGGCCGGCTCACGTCCGGCTTCGAAACCAGATCGGCCGCAGCTTCTGGAACAGCCGGCTCGAAATCGGGTTGGAGGGGTTGCATCAGGTCGCGGGCGGGCTCGCCTTCGATGGTCTCAGCGGCGGGCAGGCTGGTCTCCTGCAGCTCGCGCATCAGGGCGGTGGGCGCAGGTGGACCGGCCGACAGGGGGGGCTGGGGTGAGCGTTCATCTTCCGAAAGAACTGGCAATGAAAGGAGCCCGGTTCCCGCCGGCAGGGGAGGGGCCATCGCCGCAACCACCGCCGTGACCGGCACGTCAATCTCGCCTTGTTCCGCTAGCGAATCGCGGGCCCTCGACAAGATCCCGGCAAACTCTTCACCGCTGCCCGGATTTGACGGCCGGTGGTTCGGCGCATCCTGGACCTGCGTTTCAAGAGGTCTGAAGACGAGATCAAGTGCGGAGGCCATTCGGGAAGCATCTTCCTGTTGTTAACCCTAATACAACGATGCCCCGTAAAATATGCGTTAACCGAAAGCGTTGCTTTGGTAACTTCGTAGACGGATCAAACCGGGAATTGCATCCATGGGACCCTCAGCTTTGCCTGGCCTGGACACGTCCAGCATCACGTCACCGCAAACGAGCGCGCCCAAATCAGCGCGCGAAACGGCCGAGCAGGATATCAAGCAGCGCTTTGAACAGATGCTCTGGGCGGAAATGCTCAGCCATGCCGGGCTCGAGAAAGCGTTGACGCTAGGCGGGGGGGAGGCGGCCTCATCCTTCTCCCGGTATGTTGTCGAAGCCATCGCAAAGGACCTCGCCGAAACGCACCCCATGGGCCTCGCTGCGCACGTAAATCTTCCGGGCGCCGCAAACTCTTCTGAGAAACCGGAGATACCAGGATGAGCGATCAACAGATTTTCGCCGCGCTGAGCGACATTCTCGAACTCGAACGCGACCTGCTTCGGTCGGGCCGGGCTGCCGAAGCGGCAGCCCTGATCGAAGACAAGCTGATCGCGCTCCAGAATTTCGAGGCGGTCGTCGAATCCAGGCGGTTGGGCGGCGCCTCGCTGGAAACGCGGCGCGCAATTGAACGGATCATTCAGATGGCGGAGGAAAATGCATCGCACATGGAAGCGATCCGCCATGGCATCCGCCGGGCGATCCAGCGACTTGAGAGTTTGAACACCAACGCTCAGGTCGGATCCTATGGACGGGGCGGGGCGCGGCTTTCCTTTTCGAACGCAACCGGCTCTTTCAGTCGAAAGGCGTAAGCGGCATTAACCGGACATTTAGGCTTAAGGTTTATTCCGGATTTCAGAAGCCATGAGTGGTTCGGGGAATTTCCCCACTGTCAGGATGACACATACCGAACAAACCAAGCCGCGTAACAAACGCCGGCAACCAACATCCAAAGGAATAAAGTATGTCCAGTATCCTGACCAACACCAGCTCGATGGTCGCCCTCGACACGCTGCGCAACATCAACCGCGGCCTCGAGAGCGTTCAGTCCGAAATTGCTACCGGCAAGAAAATCAGCAGCGCGAAAGACAACGCTGCAATCTGGGCCATCTCGACGGTGATGTCGTCCGACGTCGAGAGCTTCAAGCAGATCACAGACTCGCTCAACCTCGGCTCGTCAACGGTCGGCGTTGCCCGGTCGGCAGCTGAACAAGTCACCAGCCTTCTTCAGGACATGAAGTCGCTGATCGTGTCGGCTCAGGAAGAGAACGTGGACCGGACCAAGATCCAGGCCGATATTCAGGCCCTGTCCGACAACATCGAAGGCATTGTCGGTGCCGCTCAGTTCAACGGTCTGAACCTGATCAACGGCACCTCGACGGCTGATCTGACGGTTCTGTCGTCGCTCGACCGCACGTCTTCGGGCGTTACGGCTTCGTCGATCACCGTCGAACGTGCCGACCTGTCGCTCACGGGCGTCGTGACGGCGGCAACCATCGGTGCCGGCGCCAACACCGACCTGACGATCATCGACAATGGCGGCACGGTTTCGGGCACGGCTGACACGCTGGCTACCGGCGGCACGCAGGCCGTTGAAATCGCATCGGTCGCCAGCGGCTACGGCTACCAGATCGAAGTGTCTGACCTTGCTGACGCCAACGAACTCGGCACCCAGTCGTTCAGCTATGTCGCCAGCGCCGATGACAGCGCCGCCGATGTTGCAGCCAACCTTGCTGATCAGCTCAACACCGCCTTCCAGGGCAAGAACTACGCCGTGTCGGTTGCAGCTGGCGTCATCTCGATCACCAACAGCTCGGGCGATGACCTGTCGATCACCGCGACGGCGACCACCGGTGGTACGCCGGCGACCAGCACGGGCGGCCTCAGCGGCCTCAGCACGCTCGACGTGACGACCGACGCGGCCGGCGCCCTGACGACCATTGAAGGTCTTCTCGACACCGCGATCGACGCTGCTGCTTCGTTCGGCTCGGCGCAAAAGCGCATCGAGAGCCAGAGCGAGTTCGTCACGACCCTGATTGATGCCTTCACAACGGGTATCGGCGGTCTGACGGATGCCGACATGGAAGCCGCGTCTGCGAAACTTCAGGCTCTGCAAGTTCAGCAGCAGCTCGGCGTGCAGGCGCTTTCGATCGCGAACCAAGCGCCGCAGTCCCTGCTGTCGCTGTTCCGGTAATCGATTGAATAGGCCCGGGGGCAAGATGCCCCCGGGTTTTCTACGTGACTTCAGGAGGGTGAGTTGCAGGCACTGGCGTTCAAAGCGTATGGCGAAATTGCGCAACGCACCGCAGGCAACAAGGAAGTCGAATACGCGCTCTTCCGGCAGATCACAGATGCGCTTGAAAGCGTCACGGATGCCCGGTCCCGTTCCCTTTCGGATTGGGCCGATGCCATCAACCGAAACCAGCAATTGTGGACGATCATCGCCACAGATCTCCTCCAGCCGGGGAATGCGCTTCCCGATGAGTTGAAGCGAAGCCTCTTGGTCCTTTCCGAATTTGTCCGCCAGACGTCCTTGAAGGTGCTCGCGGGTACTGAAGTGATCCCTGACCTCATTGAGGTCAACAAGATTGTCATGGCCGGACTCGTCCGCCAGGCAGAGTATGTCACGGAAGAGGAAGGAATCTGATGTCCGGGCTTGTGCTTAAAATAGCTCCTGGTGAGCGCTTTATCGTCAATGGCGCGCTACTCGAAAACGGCGACAAGCCGGCGCGCATCCGGATTTCGGAATCGAATGTCCGTGTACTGCGCTGCCGTGATGCTCTGCGTCCTGAAGACGTCGATACGCCGGTCAAGCGGATCTACTATGCGATCCAGCTTCTGATCACGGGCGATCTGGACGCGGTCGAGACGACGCCAGCAATTGACGCTGAATGCTGCGCACTGCTCGATATTTTCCGGCCGATTGACGCGGAACTGATCCCGACCCTTCGGTCGATGGTCGCTCGCGGAAACCATTACTCCGCCCTTTGCCACTTGCGGCAGGTGCTGGCGATTGAGGCGCAACTTCTGGCGCGGCGCGGTCCGGTTGGCAACGACAAGATCGCGGCCAAAGTCGCTTAGGTCATGTTCCAGCCTGTCATTCCATTGTCCGGTATTGGCGGGTGGAATTTTCTCCAGTCCACCTACGACCGGCAATTGCAAAGCCATTCGGACTCGCCGCAGATCAAGTCCGACCGAGCCTATCTGTTGGAGAAGTTCTCCAAGCCGGTCGAGATGGATGCCTTCTTGAAGGACAGCCGCCTGTTGCGCGTGGCGATGACGGCGTTCGATCTCGGCGGAGAAGAGTGGAAACGCGGGTTCATCAGCAAGGCGTTGAACGAGGCGGCGGATCCGGAAAGCACGTTCCTGGCGCGTCTCAACAATGCGCAATACACCGCTTTCGCCAAGGCATTCACGCCTGTCGATGGGAAAATAGCGATCGAGCCCGAGGCGCTGGAAGGCATCGCGGATGCCTTTGAGGCTGCGTCCTTCGAAACGGCAGTCGGTGAAGTCGATGATTCGATGCGCCTGGCCCTGAACTACCAGTCCGATATTTCGCGCGTGGTAGGGGAGGGATCGAGCGAAACGGCCATCCTCTACCGGATTCTTGGGGATGTCCCTGTGCGGACGGTTCTTGAAACGGCGACCGGTCTGCCGACGAGCATCCGAAGCCTGTCGATCGAGAAGCAAGCCGAGATGCTGAAGAGCGCGTTGCAGAAGAGCTTTGGCATCAATGATGTCAAGGAACTGGCGACCGAAGGCAAGGTCGAGAAGGTCATCCAGCGGTTTCATGCCTTGCAGTCGATTTCCGAGAATGCCTCGACCTATTCCTCGGCGTCCAACGCGCTAACGCTGTTGAACGGCGGGGCGGGTCTTGGCGGTCAGGGCGGCATCAACCTGCTTCTCAGCGGTCTCTGATCAGCGCTTTGCGGGCGCGGTTTTGACCACAATCGGGGCGGGCGGCGCCTTGACGGTCAGTATCTCACGGAGTTCGTGGAACGAACCTTCGATGCCTTCGGCCTTGCGCGTTGCGACAAAATTGTCGAGTGCCGGAAACAGCGCGATTGCGCGGTCCGCGTTCAGGTCCTTGCCAAACTCGTAGAGGTTGGCGCGCAGCATCGGGGCAACTTCCTCATACAGCGCGATCATCCGGCGATATTCCCGCAGCAGGTCATTCTCTTCCGCCGTCGCGGCCTGCGGCAGACAGCGCGACACGCTGCGCAGCACGTCGATCGCCGGGAAGCGGCCGCGTTCGGCAATCGGGCGCGCGAGAATGATATGGCCGTCCAGCATCCCCCGGATCATGTCTGCGACGGGTTCTTCAAGGTCTGATCCGGCGACGAGGACCGAGAAAACGGCCGTGATGTCGCCCTTGCCTTCGGTGCCGGGACCGGCGCGCTCCGCGAGTTCCGCAATCACGCGCACGGTCGAAGGCGGGAAGGCGTTCAGTGCCGGGACTTCGCCGGCCAGCAGGGCCGTTTCGCGATGGGCTTCCGCGAGGCGGGTGATCGAATCGAACAGAAACAGCACGTTGTGCCCCTGGTCACGGAAATGTTCGGCCGTGGCGATGGCGCAGTTTGCCGCCCGCTTCTTGGCGCCGGGTGATTCGCTGGCTGTTGCTGCGACCACCACGGCCCGTTTGCGCATTTCGGGCGTGAGCGTGTGCTGGACGAAGTCATTCACCTCACGGCCCCGTTCCCCGATCAGCGCAATGACGACCCGGTCCGCCTCGAGTCCGGTCGCCAGTGAGCCCAGAAAGGTGGATTTGCCGATGCCGGAGCCTGCGAACAAGCCGATTCGCTGTC
>JBGSOU010000293.1:0-2245 GCA_041739025.1 Hyphomonas sp. | reverse complement strand
CAGATGCGCGATCAGCACGTCCTGCGACGGGTGCACGACCGCCACGATCCGCGCGCAGCCGGTCTCGCGCGCCAGCGCGATCGACCAGTCCATCATCGGGCGGCCGCCCACGGCGTGCATCACTTTCGGCAGGGCAGACTTCATCCGCGTGCCCTTTCCGGCCGCCAGGATGACAGCGGCGCGCTGTGTTTGCGCTTGGGTCAAATGCGGGCTCCCTCTCGCTTTCGTTCGCCCCATCGCCTAGACGAAACCCCGCAGCTTGGCGAGGGCGAACCCGGGATGGATGACGCGCAAATACGCGGCTTTGAAGGCTGGACCGTCCTGTTTGATCTGGACGGAACGCTGGTCAACACGGCGCCGGACCTGCTGGGCTCCCTGAACCATGTGCTGGCAGGCCTCGGCCTCGCCCCGGTCGCGCTGGATGCGGTCGCCGAGATGATCGGACATGGCGCGCGGGCGATGATCGAGACCGGGCTGAAGGTTCAAGGCGCTGTGCTGACTGCCGCGGAACTCGATGCCGCCTTCGAGCGTTTCATTGCGTACTATGTGGACCATATCGCAGACCATTCGCGCCCGTTCGACGGCGCTGTCGACGCGCTCATCGCCTTGCGCGCGGCGGGCGCGGCCCTGACCGTGTGCACCAACAAGCGCCAGGACCTGAGCGAGCGCCTGATCGCGGAACTCGGCCTCACCGGCCATTTCGACGTGGTTTTCGGCGCCGACCGCGCCACCCAGCGCAAACCGAATGCGGCCCATGTGTTCGAGACATTGGCCGCCGCCGGCGGGGTGCCCGAACGGGCCTTGTTCGTGGGCGATAGCCGCACAGACGAAAGGGCAGCCCGGAATGCCGGACTGCCCTTCGTATTCGTGACCTTCGGCTACGAGGCGGAAACAGCCGAGGCGATTGGAGCTGATGCAACCATCAGCCACTATGCCCAGCTTGTTTCAGCTTTGTCGGACCTGAAGGATCAGGCCGTGGCTTCGCCGCGAGGACGATAGGTCGGGCGGATGGATCCGCCTTCACCAAGGGCACGCCGGCGGGGCATGCCATTGACCATGTTGGACCGCACGTCCGTACGTGCGCTCCGCATTGCAGGAACGAACCCGGCTTCCACGAGGTCGACATCGACTTCGTAGCCACGCTCGGCCCAGTACGCGTTGATTTTTTCGCGAAGGCGCTTTGCGCCGTCTTCGTCACACCAGTCTTTCACTTTGCTCTCTCCAGGCTTGTTATCACTCTGGCAACTTACGCTGCCGTGCCTGTCCTTCTTCAGTTCATACTGCGGACCTTGGTTGACCCGTCTCGTATGAGCGGTAGATGACAACGTTTGCAGGATTTCTCAAGAGTAAATCCGGGTGACGGTTTCGTAAGTTCTGCCGATGAACAAATGTTCATCATGAACAGCTGTTCATTTTGGCGCCCAAATCCGGCACCTCCCCCGAAAATCACCGCTGCGCCAACCCCCAAGCGGAATGCGGGCCTTGCGACGCTCTGTCACAAATCGGCAATCTAACGTCACTTGTTTGGGGGGCATCCGGCGCAAGTGATGCTTTGACGCATGGCTGCGGGCTGGAGCTATGATGCGCGCGCCGGCCTTCGCCCGCCGGAACCCGGGCTACAAACCCCTCACATACCCGCTTGACCTCTCCGGCCGGCCCGACTACGCCACGCCCTCGCGGCGGGCGATTAGCTCAGTGGTAGAGCACTGCCTTCACACGGCAGGGGTCGCAGGTTCGAACCCTGCATCGCCCACCAGCCGCCGCGATCCCTGCTGATGGTTCGAGTGGCTTGATAACCGAAGCACAGTATAAGCCACCCGATGAAATCGCTGTTCCGCTCCCCCCTCTTCACCGCCGTCATGGGCTTCATCCTGTGGTCGTGGATGTCCATCGTCGCGCACACGATCCGCTGGCGGGTGGAGGGCAATGAGGCGGCCCGCGCCGTGCTGGGCGGACGCGAACCCGGCGTGATCCTCGCCTGCTGGCATGAAACGGTCTTGCTGATGCCGTCCGGCTGGCTGCGCTTCATCCGCCACTGGCCCGAGCATACGATGCGCACCGCCATGATGGTGTCGCTTTCGCCGGACGGCGCCGCCATCAGCGCGGCGGTGGAGCGGCTTGACCTGGATGTCGTGCGCGGCTCTGCCTCCAACAAGAAGAAGAGCAACAAGGACAAGGGCGGCGTGCGCGCCATTGCCGAGGCGAGCAAGCGCCTGCGCGAGGGCGGCGTCGTCTGCATGACACC
>JBGSOU010000252.1:0-11485 GCA_041739025.1 Hyphomonas sp. | reverse complement strand
CCGGCGCGCGTGCGGGGGCAGGGCGGGCGCATTCAGGGCCCGGACGCTGGAGTGGATCGGCGCGGTCGAGGTATCCCCGCCAGCCACTTCGCCCCGGTAGTTGATGACATGGCCAAGCCAGTGATCGCCCGGCTCGATGCGCGCTTCCTGCTCGATTTCGACCGTGTCACCGATCCGGATCGTGTCGCAGGGAGAAAACAGCAGCGCGGTAACACTTTCTCCCGACACGCTCAGGATCTCGCCATGGATGGTCTGGCCGGGCTTCTGGATCTGGATTTCGTTGCCGACACCGGCCAGTTCGCTGACTCCAGCGATCTTCAGCATGCCCGGGGCGACATCGGTCACGGTGCCCCACAGCCGGTAAAGTTGGGTGGGCGGTGAGGCGGTCATGGTGCGCAAGTAAACAAAACCCCGTCAGTTGTTAACCTATTCTTCAATTAATCCGAACATTTTCTCAAAAGGTTAACCACGGTGACTCTGCCATGATTTCCGACGTGCAATTGTTCAAGGTCTACGGCGCGATGGCCCGCTACGCGGCCGAGGCGCAAAGCGTCAGCGCGACCAACATCGCCCGGGCCAATGAGCCCGGCTACAAGGCCAAGGAGATCGAATCCTTCGATGCCTTCCTGTCGCGGGTGTCCAACACTGCGGCGGCCGACCCGATGACGGCCTCGTTCCATGTCACCGAATCCCGCGGCCCGATGTCGCCGAACGGCAACAATGTCAGCCTTGAGCAGGAAGTCTTCAATTCCGCCGAAGCGATGGGCCAGCACAGCCTGGCGCTCTCCGTCTACACCAAATCGATGGACCTGTTGCGCACCGCAATCGGCCGCCGCGGTTAGGGAGGCTTGCGATGAACCCGCTCAAGGCAACGATGCAGCAGGCCGTCCAGGGCATGGAGTTGCAGACCAAACGGATGGGCATCTCGTCCGAGAACATTTCGAACGTCGATACCCCGGGCTATCAACGCAAGCTGTTGATGGTGACCGCGCCCCCCAACAGCGGCGACCAGTTCATGGAAACGCGTATCCGTCTCGACCAGTCCATCGGCGAGCGGAGTTTCGATCCGGAACATCCGATGGCCGACGCCGACGGCTATGTGACCCAGTCCAACGTCTCGCTGGTGACCGAACTCGCCGACATGCGCGAGGCCAACCGGTCCTACGAAGCCAACCTCAATTCCTTCCAGCAGGCGCGGTCGATGTACCGGTCGTTGCTGGATGTCCTGCGCCGCTAAGGAGAACCTGAATGTCGAGCCTGGGATTCAATCCGTACAACACGCTGAACACGGCCACCCGCGCCATTGATACTAGCGGCGCTGCCGCCAAGCCGGAGGCTGCCGGCAACCAGATCGCCGAGGGGATTGGCGACTTCCGTGCTGCCCTTCAGCAGGCCGAGCAGACCGCCATGCAGACGGCGGTGACCGGCGCGGACCCGCACGCCATGGTGCAGGCGCTGAGCAATGCCGAGATGATGCTCGATGCGGTTGTCACGATCCGCGACAAGGTCGTCGAAGCCTATCAGGAACTGCTGCGGATGCCGGTCTGAGGCACGCAAACAGTCATGACCGAAGGTGAAATCTTTGAAGTGCTGCGCGCGAGCCTCTGGGGCGCCGCGATGATGGGGTTGCCGATCCTCGCCACCACGCTTGTCGTGGGCTTTGCCATCGGTCTCCTGCAGGCGCTCACCTCGATTCAGGAAATGACCCTGACGTTCATCCCGAAGATCCTGGCGGTTCTCGTCGTCTTCTTTCTCTCGCTCGGTTACATGACCAAGGTCGCGCTCGACCTGTTCAATAACTGGGTCATACCGCTTATTGCCGGATAGATCAGAACATGCCCAGCTCGAAGACTTATGGCCTCACGAACCCGACATCGCTGCTGGCGATCGGGTTGATGGTGATCATCCTCGTGATGGTGCTGCCGATGCCCTCCTGGGTCATCGACATCGGCCTGACGATGTCGTTCGCACTGTCGATCCTGATCTTCACCACGGCCATCTTTGTTCAGAAGCCGCTTGATTTTTCGTCCTTCCCGAGCGTGCTGCTGGCTTCGCTGATCCTGCGCCTCGCATTGAACGTCTCCTCGACCAAGCTCATCATCGGGCAGGGGCATACCGGAACATCGGCCGCCGGCGGCGTCATCGAAGGCTTCGCGAACTTCGTGATGGGCGGAAACCTGTTTGTCGGTCTTGTGGTGTTCAGCGTGCTGGTGATCGTGAACTTCATGGTCATCACCAAGGGCGCCGGCCGGATGGCGGAAGTGGGCGCGCGTTTCGCCCTGGATGCGATGCCCGGCAAGCAGATGGCCATCGACTCCGATCTTGCGGTCGGCGCGATCACCCATGAAGAAGCCAAGCTGCGGCGCCAGCGTGAACAGGAAGAGGCCGCTTTCCTCGGCTCGCTCGATGGCGCCTCGAAGTTCGTGAAGGGCGACGCCATCGCGGGCCTGATGATCACGGCGCTCAACCTTCTGGCGGGTATCGGCTTTGGGGTCATCGAACACCAGCTGAGCTTCGTCGAGGCGCTCAGCAACTATTCGATCCTGACAGTCGGCGACGGCCTCGTGTCACAGATCCCGGCCGTCATCGTTTCCGTCGCTGCCGCCTTGCTCCTGTCCAAGGGCAAGGACGAGGGCGCCATCGACCTTGCGCTGACCAAGCAACTGGCGGGCAATGCGACGCCGCTTCTGATCGTGGCCGGCATCCTGTGTGCCTTTGCGCTTCTGCCCGGCATGCCGTTCGTCCCGTTCATGGGTGCGGCGGCGGCGTTTGCCTTCGGGTCTTTCTTCATCCGCAAGCAGGCGCAGGACGAGAAGGATGCCGCACAGGTCACCGCCGAGGCTGCGCCGCCGAAACCCGCCAGGATCGGCGACTCGATCTATTCCGACGAAATCCACCTCGAAGTCTCGCCAGATCTCGTGAACCTCGTGCTGATCGGGGAAAACGGTTTCGAAAGCCGGATCGACAAGATCCGCCGTTACATCGCCGAAGAATATGGCTTTGTGCTTCCGCCGATCCGGATGACCGACAATCCGACGCTGAAGAAGAACGAATACCGCATCCGGATCCAGGGTGTGCGCCTCGATTCCGGCTTCCTGCGCCCGGGCAATGTTCTGGCGTTGATCGAAGACAACCAGCTGCCACATCTGCAGGGCGAGAAGGTGCGCGAGCCGGTCTACAAGGCCGCAGCACGCTGGCTGCCGAACGGCCGCAAGCAGGAGCTGGCCGCCGCCGGCATTCCGACGGTCGAGCCGATGGAAGTTCTGGCGACGCACATGCTTGAAGTGATCCAGTCGAACTTCTCGCTCGTCTTTACCCGGATGGTGATGGTCGAGACGCTCGACGCGCTCACCAAGATTTCCGATACTGACCGCGCCGGAGCAAACCAGCGCTTCCTGGATGAGTACATCCCCGGCAAGGTGACGCCGGAAGTCCTGCTGTCGGTCCTGCGGTTGCTGCTCTCCGAGCGTATCTCCATCCGAAACCTCTTCCTGATTGTCGAGACGATTGCAGAAGTGAAGCCGATGGCGCTTGGCGTGCCGCGCATTGTCGAGCTTGTCCGCCAGCGCCTCGCATTCCAGATCGTTGACCGGTTGCAGGACGAACAGGGCCGCCTGCCGCTTGTTCAGCTGTCCGCCAACTGGGAGCAGAGATTCACCGAATACGAAGTCAACGGAGAAAGCGGGAGCTCTGACATCGCCCTGCCTCCGGAACTGTTCGGTGAACTGATTTCCGCCATTCAGTCGAAACTGAATGAAACCGCCCAGAAGGGGATCGTAGCGGCTGTCGCCACGACGTCCAAGCGCCGCCGTTTCCTGCAAACCGTCCTCGCCAGCAAGGGCATCCGCAATGCCGTTGTTGCCTATGAGGAAATCAGCGCGAAGAGCAAGCCCTACATCATCGGCGTTGCGTGATGGGGCTTGGTCTTCCGTTTTCGGATGACCTGACCGCGTGGATTGCGCTGTTCATGACGGTTGTGGCGCGGCTGTCCTTCGTGATTTTCTTCATGCCGGGAATCGGCGAGCAGGTGATCCCGACCCGGGCGCGAGCCTTCGTGCTGATCGGCGTGGCGTTGGCGATGACGACGTCCGGATTCATAACCGCTCCGGTGACGACCGAGTTGACCGCCCTGTTCGGCCTTCTGCTGACCGAAACGTTCATCGGATTCGCCCTTGGCGCAATGTTGCGGCTTACTGTCTGGATGCTGACGATTTCCGGATCGGTCATTGCCCAGTCAATTGGCCTCGCGCAGTTCCTCGCTCCCGCGCTGGAGCACGAGGCGCAGACGCTGACCGCAAATCTCCTGTCGATGGCTGGTGCTGCAGTGCTTCTGTCGGCCAACTTTCATGTCGAGGTGATCGTGTCGCTGCTGCGTCTTTACACCGACATTCCGCTCGGCGCGCTGACGCTGCTCAGCGGGCCGATGCTGGCGCAGGGCTTTTTCTCCGCATTCGGATTTGCCTTGTTGCTGGCGTGGCCTTTTGTGGCGATCAACCTGCTCTACAACATCTGTCTCGGCTTCATAAACAAGGCATTGCCCTCGTTGATGGTCGCCTTTGTCGGGGCGCCGTTCATGGTCGGGGCAGGGACGATGATGCTTGCCTTGTCGATAGCCGGACTCTTGATCGCCTGGAAAGACCGCGCCATGCAGATCGTGACGTGGATGTGAGATAGGGCATGGCTGAACAGGACGACAGCAGCGAAAAGGAATTTGACGCCACCGAGCAGCGCCTTCGTCAGGCGCGCGACGAGGGCAATGTTCCGCAGTCAAAGGAAGCCAACGCGCTGGCGCTCATCATCGGGATTGTGGCGGCGGCGTTTGTCCTGAATGCTGTCGTGGGCCAGAGCCTTTTCGACGATTTTTCGTCAATGCTCTATCATGGCGATACGTTTGCGGACGACATGTTCAGTGGCAGCGGCACGGCAACCTGGGGCTGGATCGCCAATGTGCTGCTTCACCTGCTGCCCATCTTCCTGGTGCTTGCGGCCATCGTGCTTGTCTCGCTCGTCGTCCAGGGCGCCATCTCCTTCTCGCTCAAGAAGATTTCGCTCGATATCAAGAAGATATCCCCAGCCGAGAATCTGAAGAAGCGCTACGGAACCAGCGGCCTGCTCGATTTCGCCAAGGACACCGTGAAGCTCTTGTTTGCGAGCGTGATCGGGATCGCGTTCCTCGTCCAGTTCATGGAGGATTATTATGCCAGTTCCGAAATGCAGCTGGGAGACTTCTACCAGTTCACATTCGACCAGATTCTCCGGCTGATCTTTTACTTCCTTGCCTTCCAGGTCGCGCTCGCCGTGATCGACTTGCCGCTCCAGCGCCAGCTGCACCTCAACAAGCTGAAAATGTCGCGCGAGGAGATGAAGCAGGAGATGAAGCAGAGCGAAGGCGATCCGCAGGTCAAGATGAAACGGCGGGAGGCAGCTGCGAAGATTTCGCGCGGCCAGATGATGCAGAACGTGAAAACGGCGACCGTCGTGATGGTTAACCCGACCCACTACGCCGTTGCCCTGAAATGGGACCCGGAGAGCCAGAAGGCGCCGGTTTGCGTCGCCAAGGGGGTGGACCACCTTGCCGCGAAGATCCGCGAGATCGCGGCGGAGAACAAGATCCCGATCTACCGCGATCCGCCGGCAACCCGCTCGATCTTCAATCTCGTCGAAATCGATCAGGAGATCCGTCCCGAACACTTCGCCGCCGTCGCGGCGGCGATCCAGTTCATCGACCGCCTGAAGAACCCGCCGCAAGGATAGTGCATGGCTGCGAAGAAGGATGTCCTGCAGAAGATTGTTGCGCTGAAACGTCAGAGTGCAGAGCAGCAGGTGCGCACGCTGCAGCTGGATGTGGAGCGCATTGAGCTGTCGATCAGTGAGCTGGCGGCCAGCCTCAACGCGATGGACGAAGGGAAGGCCGGCTTTGAAGCGCATCGGCTGGCAGAGGCGAGCGGATATGTCGGCAAGGTCATCCGCGACATGGGTCTTCGCCGCGCGGCGCTCGCGGCAAAGCGGTCTGAACTGCATGAAGCGCGCGAATCGCTGAAGCGTGTGTTTCATTCGCAGGAACGCCTGAGCGAGGCCGGCCCGAAAGGGTAGGGGCTTCACGGGGTGGCGAGCTCGAACCTCCGCGCGCGACGGAACGTCACGTCTTTTGAGCCGTCAGTCGATGCGTCGCGGCCGATTCTCTATTCAAGGAGGGCGATTTCAGCAACCCAGAATAGGAACCGAGGCGCGGTGTCCGCCTTTTTTGCTCTGGCGCATTGAGAGGCAGTGTTCAGCCTAAGGTCCGTATACTGCGAATTAACGAGATGAATCTAATTCTAGAATTAGCCAAAAAGGTCTAATTCAGGAGCAATGATCTATGTTGAAGGCGTTCAGTGGAAAGACCTCGGACGGGTCGGAAGGTTACTTCCAGGCGATCATGCGCTCGCAAGCGGTCATCGAGTTCAAGCCGGATGGAACGGTCCTCACCGCCAACGATAACTTCCTGAAAGCGCTTGGCTATTCGCTGAGCGAAATCGCCGGCCGTCACCATTCGATGTTTGCGACGCCCGAGTTTGCAGCCAGCTCCGAGTACCGCTCTTTCTGGGACCGTGTGAATCGCGGCGAATTCCTCGCCGACAAGTTCCTCCGCATCGGCAAGGGCGGCAAGGAAGTCTGGATCCAGGCCTCTTACAACCCGATCGCCGACAAGACCGGCAAGGTCGTGAAAGTGGTGAAGTTTGCCACGGATATCACGGCTGAGGAAGAATTCGCGCTTGCGGCTGCTGCCAAGAGCGCGGCGCTAGAGGCTTCGCAGGTTGCCACGATGGTGGTTGACCGCGATTTCAAGGTTACCTACGTCAACAAGGCTACGATCGACCTGATGGCAGCGCACGGCGAGGTTTTCAAGAAGCACTTTCCGGCCTTCGATCCCGCCAAGATGCTTGGTATGAACATCGACATTTTTCACAAGAATCCGGCGCACCAGCGCCAGATGCTGTCGGATCCCTCCCGTTTGCCTCACCGCACGGACATTACCATTGGCGACCTGAAGTTCGCGCTCGAAGTCGGCGCCGTGTTCGACGCCAAGCGCCGCTATATCGGCAACATGCTCCAGTGGGATGACGTGACGCAAACGCGCTTGAACAACGGCATGATCCAGGCGCTCGACCGGTCGCAGGCGATCATCGAGTTCAACATGGACGGCACGATCGTTCAGGCCAACGCCAACTTCTGTCAGGCAATGGGTTACACGCTGGACGAAATCAAAGGCAAGCACCACTCGATGTTTGCAACGCCGGAGTTTGCCCGCAGCCCGGATTACCGGGCCTTCTGGGACAAGCTCAGAAGCGGCGAATTCGACCGCGCCAAATACCTGCGCATCGGCAAAGGCAATCGCGAAATCTGGATCGAGGCGACGTCCAACCCGATCAAGGACGCCACCGGCAAGCCGTACAAGGTCGTCAAGTTTGCAACCGACGTCACCCAGATCGAGATGGATCGCAAGGCCGGTGAAGCCGAGCGCGCCGCGCGCGCAGAAGAACAGACCCGAGTGGTTGGCGGTCTCGCCGAAGGCCTTGGCCACCTGGCCGACGGCAACCTGACCGCCCGCATCAGCCAGCCATTCCCCGGCGAATACGAGAAGCTGCGGAGCGACTTCAACGACGCCATGGGCAAACTGCAGGATGCGATGAAAACGATCATCGTCAACGCCGGCGGCATCCATTCGGGCGCGGGTGAAATCAGTCAGGCCTCTGACGACCTGTCGCGCCGCACGGAGCAGCAGGCAGCCAGCCTCGAAGAGACGGCTGCGGCGCTCGATGAGATCACCGCGACCGTTCGCAAGACGGCAGAAGGCTCCAAGCAAGCCAACAACGTTGTAGCGACGACCCTTTCCGATGCGGAAGCCTCGGGTCAGGTTGTGCAGGAAACCGTGGCGGCGATGGCGGAGATCGAAAAATCCTCCAAGCAGATCTCGCAGATTATCGGCGTGATCGACGAGATCGCCTTCCAGACCAACCTCCTGGCACTGAACGCCGGCGTCGAAGCGGCCCGGGCCGGCGACGCGGGCAGGGGCTTTGCCGTTGTGGCTTCCGAGGTGCGTGCCCTGGCACAAAGGTCTTCCGAGGCCGCCAAGGAAATCAAGGGTCACATCTCGGCCAGCTCGCAGCACGTTGAAACGGGTGTCGAACTCGTCGGCGAAGCCGGCAAGGCGCTTCAGCAGATCGTGCTGAAGGTCAACGAGATCAGCGGTCTCGTGTCGGAAATCGCGGCATCGGCCCAGGAGCAGGCGACCGCTCTGGCGGAGGTGAACACCGCGATCAACCAGATGGACCAGGTGACCCAGCAGAACGCAGCCATGGTCGAGCAATCGACGGCGGCCAGCCACTCGCTGACCCAGGAGGCCGAAGAACTGATCGGTCTCGTCTCGCGCTTCCAGACCGGAATTGCACCGACGCAGACCCAGTCCCACGCGCGCACGAAAGCGAAGCCGAAAACCAACGCGTACCCGCCGGTGCTGCAGCAGCGTGAGCGCGTCGCCCGGTTTGCGACACAGGGCGCCGGCGCACTCAAGGCAGACGATGACTGGCAGGAGTTCTAGGGCATACGGCAAAGCGTGATGCTTGCACCGGTTGTCGATCCCGCCGCCGCGCCTTCCCTGAAAACGGGCTTGGGCACGGCGGCGGAGCGACGAAGGCCTTGCAGCTTTCGCCGAGCCCTCCGCCCTCGGGAAGCCGGTTTTCCTGAAGAAACAAAAAAGAGATTTTGCCGGTACAGGAGATTAGGCACGCAATATGACACCCTTGGCCGCCTCTCCCCGCTCACGCACGCTGATTGAAGGTGAATACGCCTTAACCCAGCGGAATTTCGATGAGATTGCGTCCTTCCTGAAGGAAGAGACCGGCATCGCATTGACCGAGGCCAAGGCCACGCTCGTCTATTCACGCCTCGCCAAGCGGATCCGCAAACTCGGGCTCGCCAGCTTCGATGAGTATTGCGCCTTCGCCGTCAGCCCGGCGGGGGCAGGGGAGCGCACGGAAATGATGGCGGCGTTGACCACCAACGTCACGCGGTTCTTCCGTGAACCGCACCATTTCGAACATTTCCGCTCCGGCATCGGCCCGCAGCTTATCGAGGCCGCCAAGAATGGCGCGCGGGTGCGGTTGTGGTCGGCCGCGTGCTCCAGCGGCGAGGAGCCTTACTCACTGGCCTTGACGCTCCTGGGCCTGTGTCCGGACATTGCGCGCTACGATCTGCGAATCCTGGCCAGCGACATCGATCCGAACATTGTGGCGAAAGCCAAGGCCGGACGTTACCGCGAAGACGCGGTTTCACCGATTCCGCCCGCGATCCGGACGCGCTGGCTCAGCCGCGACGGTGAGCGCGACGGCATGTGGACCGTCCAGCAGGAAGTGCGCGATCTCATCGTGTTCAAGGAACTGAACCTGATTGGCGACTGGCCGATGCGCGGCCGCTTCGATGCCATCTTCTGCCGCAACGTTGTCATCTACTTCGAAGAGAGCACGCAGGCCTTCCTGTGGAACCGCTTCAAGAATGCCCTGACCCCGGAGGGGCGTCTTTACATCGGACATTCCGAACGCGTGGACGTGCCCGGATATGAAAGCGACGGCCTGACCGTTTACAAGCTGGCGGGGGCACGCTGATGAAACGAATCCGTGTTCTTGTGGTCGATGATTCTCCGACAATTCGCAGTCTGATCATCGCGACCCTTTCTGCCGATCCTGCCATTGAAGTCGTCGGGACTGCCGGCGATCCCCTTGAGGCGCGCACCGCGATCAAGGAGCTCAACCCTGACGTCATCACCCTCGATGTCGAGATGCCCAAGATGACCGGCATCGAGTTCCTCGAGAAAATCATGCGGCTGCGCCCCATGCCGGTCATCATGGTGTCGACCTTGACGCAGGCCGGTGCGGCCGCGTCGATCGACGCGCTGGAGCTGGGCGCCTTCGACTGCGTTGGAAAGCCGGACTTCGAAGAGCTTGTCGACAAGGTCAAGGCGGCTGCGCGTGCACATGTGCGGGCAACCGGGGACCGCAGCGCGCCCAGCCCGCGCCCGGTCGGCTACCGGCCCGCAAACAAGATCCTCGCGATAGGATCCTCGACCGGGGGTGTTGAAGCATTGATGCAAGTGCTTTCGCCGTTTCCGGAGAATTGTCCGCCCACGGTGATTACCCAGCACATGCCCGCGAGCTTCACCGCAAACTTTGCGGCGCGGCTCGACCGCACCTGCGCTCCCAAGGTGCAGGAAGCCCGTGACGGCGCGCCGCTCCTGCCCGGGCATGTTTATCTGGCTCCGGGCGGCGCGGCTCATCTCGAAATCACTGGCGGCGTTCAGCCGCGCTGCAGGCTGCGCGAGGCGCCAACCGTCAATGGACATCGTCCTGCGGTGGACGTGCTTTTCGCTTCGGTCGCCGAAGTCTACGGCCGGCGTTCTGTCGGTGTCATCTTGACGGGCATGGGCCGTGACGGCGCGGCCGGCTTGCTCGCCATGCGCAAAACCGGTGCGAAGACGATTGGCCAGGACGAAGCCTCGAGCGTCGTCTACGGCATGCCGAAGGCCGCATTCGAAGTCGGCGCAGTTGAGCGCCAGCTCTCGCTGAGCGCGATTGGTCCTGCGGCGCTTGAACTTTGCGCGCTTGAGATGAGGGGGGCGGCCTGATGGGTGAGATCAACGCCGCGCTCGTGCTGCCAGCCGCGGCGCCATTGAACACGCAGACGCCCGGCTTCACGGCACGCGTGCCGCTTTGCCAGATCAATCCAGAAACCTATGAGGCACGCTCATGAGCCAGGCCATCTCGTCCAATGCCGCCGCGCCTCGCCGCGAGCGTCTGGTTCACGTGATCCAGGGTGAACACGGCGTCACCCGCGATCCGAGCACAATCTACACCACCATCCTCGGGTCCTGTGTCGCCACCTGCATGTGGGATCCGGTTGCCGGTGTCGGCGGGATGAATCACTTCCTGTTGCCGGGCGAGCGCGAAGGCTGTGGCGAGTCGATGCGGTACGGCGTCAACGCGATGGAACTTCTGATCAACGGCTTGCTGCGCAACGGCGCGGCGCGGCCGCGCCTCCAGGCCAAGCTGTTTGGCGGTGCGCACGTCATCAAGAGCCTCAGCGATGTGGGTGCGCAGAACGCGGAATTTGCGATCCGCTTTCTGAACGACGAAGGCATCACCTGTGTCGCAAAGAGTCTGGGCGGCAATCAGGCGCGGCGGGTTCGTTTCTGGCCCACGGATGGGCGCGCAGGACAAATGCTGCTCGAGTCGACATCGCCAGAGGTGATGATCGCCGAACGGGCCCGCGCCGTGCCGGCGCCGGTCGCCGAAGGCTCGGCCGAACTCTTCTAGGGTCCGGACCCATAAACAGGATTCCTGACAAGGGCGGATCATGATTCACTGCCTCCGTTTCAGGAGGCAAGTGGCAATGTCTGATTTCTTTTGGTTTTCTGATGAGCAATGGGCGCGGATCGAGCCGCTTCTGCCGA
>JBGSOU010000242.1:0-3377 GCA_041739025.1 Hyphomonas sp. | reverse complement strand
CACCCGATGCCGCTCGACGAGATCGCCCGCGCCGCCGGGCTGAATGCCGCCCAGTGCAGCGGCGTGCTGATGGAGCTGGAGCTGGAGGGCGAGGCCCTGTCCTATCCGGGCGGACTGGTTGCCCGGGCGGTCTAGCCTGTGGCCCCGGTGCACCGTCCCGGCGGCCAAAAGCAGGCCTCGGCTGCGCGATGGCTGGACGGCCCGCTGGATCGACTCTAAGCCTTCGGAAACACGTCGCCGGTCTGCAGGGGAAGGCAGGCCGTGCCCAATGACGGCAGAGTGAGGGTCAAACTTTTGGCAATGTGGTCCCAATACGCCCTGCTCGCCGGATTTTCGGCGGTGCTGCCCCTCGCCGCCTACGCCCAGGATGCGGGCACGGCCGAAACCGCCCCAGCAGCTGAAGCCGCTGACGAGCGGGTGATCCTCGAAGCGGACACGGTCTACGAGATCCGCGAAGAAAACAGCCTCGTGGCGGAAGGCAATGTCGAAGCCCTGTATCAGGGCCGCATCCTGCGCGCCGACCGCCTCGTCTATAACCGGACCACCGAAAAGGTTCGGGCCAACGGCAATGTGGTGATCATCGAGATCGATGGCTCCCAGCAGTTCGCCGACGAACTTGAAGTCGGCTCGAACCTGTCGGACGGCTATGCCATCGGCTTCTCGGCCCGCCTCGCGCAAGGCGCCAGCGTTGCGGCGAATTCCGCGATCCGGCGTTCGGACGGAATCAACGCGCTGGATCAGGTCGTCTACACGTCTTGCGAAGTGTGCGAGGAGAACAAGACCCCAACCTGGGCGATCCGCGCCCGCCGCGCCGTGCTCGATGAACAGAGCCAGATGATCTCCTACCGCGACGCGGTGATCGAGGTTGCCGGCATCCCGGTCTTCTACATGCCCTATCTCGCCCACCCGGATCCGAATTCGGAACGGCGTTCAGGCCTTCTGATCCCGAATGCAGGCGTGTCGTCGAAGCTCGGCACCTTCTACAAGCAACCCTATTACTGGGCCATTTCGGACTCTTCGGACCTGACGATCGCACCGCTGCTGTCGGAGAACGTCAACCCGGTTCTGAACCTGGAGTACCGCAAGCGATTCTATTCCGGCGCCCTGAAAATCGAGACGAGCTTCACGAACGAAGCCGAATTCGACAGTGACGGCGTGCGGTTCGGCGAGGAGAAATTCCGCGGCCACGTCTATGCGAACGGCGCCTTTGCGCTTTCGCCGGAATGGATCTGGGGCTTCGCGGTCGAAACCCAGACGGATGATCTATATGATCGCCGTTACGATATTGATGGCCAGAACGAAAAGCGCGGACTGTATTCAAACCAGCCGCGCCGTCTGCTGTCGCAGCTCTACGCCGTGGGCCAGGGTGATGACTATTACGCCGACGCCGCCCTGCTCAAGTTTCAAGGCCTTCGCGGCGTCGATGATGCGGCCAGCCTGCCAGCCGTCTCGCCGCTGCTCTACGCCGAAAAGAACTGGAATCTGGGCGAGCTCGGTTTCGCCAAAGCCACCGTCTCCTCGGCCGTCCTGACGCGCGATGTCGGCGCCGACAGCCAGCGCGTCAGCGCCGGCGCGGAGTGGAACGATTTCAACCTGCTGCCGGGGGGGATCACGTTCGAGCCCTTCGCCGAAATCCGGGGCGACTATTACGCCCTCGACGAGGCAGTCAGCGGCGAGCCGGACGTAGCCCGCGCCGTCGGCAATGCCGGCGCCAAACTTGCCTACCCGCTCGTGCGTACGGGCAAGTCGGTCGACCTGATGCTGGAGCCGGCCGTCATGGCGGCCTGGGGATTTTCGAATGTCAACGATTCCGCGATCCCGGTGGAAGACAGCGAACTCTACGAATTCGACGAATCGAACCTGTTCGAGGCCAATGGCTTTGACAACTTCGACCTGTACGAAGGTGACGGAAAGGTGAGCGCCGGCCTGACCGGGCGAGCCATCTGGAAGAATGGGGTCGAACTCAGCACGATGGTGGGGCGCCGCTGGCGGTCGCGCACGGACGAAGCCTTCGACGTGGCCTCGAACCTTGACGGAACCTCATCGGACTGGGTCGTTGCCTCATCGCTCGATCTCGGCCGGGCGCTTCGCGTGTCGAGCCGGCTGCGGCTGGATGATGAAGACTATTCCCTGAACCGGCTGGATCTGCGCTTTTCGACTTCCATCAACCGCTTCCGGGCCGTCGGGCAGTATTACAAGATTGACCAGCGAATCAGCCCCTCGGGTGTCCCGGATGAAGGGATTTACCTGCAGGGCGAAGTGCAGGTTACGAAACAGTATTCTGTCATCTTCGGCCAGCTGCGTGACATCACGGACGACATCGATGCGCGCCAATCTGTCGGCATCGCCTATTCGGACGACTGTTCACGCTTCGAGCTTGTCTACAGCCGCAACGAGCTGCGCGACCGCACGCTGGGGCCGTCCGAGAACATCCAGTTCCGTTTCACCTTGAAATCGCTGGGCAACTTCGGATCGAGCGAATTCGACTGACGCCTCCGTCGACCGGCCGGAAAATGGCAACAAATCATGGGTTACTGTGCTGCCGCGTTGCGCAGTGGGCGGGGATTTGTATGGTCTCCCCGAAGCAGATAATGGGTTTGCGCGAAGCGGAAATCCACGGAGGATCCTGAATGGTGCGTGCAGTCTTGATGGCGGCTTTGGTGGCGATGAATGCACCAGTTGCGTTGGCGCAGGCTCCAGAGCCCGCGCCGGAAGTGAGCCGTCTCCAGCTGGAAGGCATCGCAGCCATCGTCAACGACAAGCCGATTTCCTTTTCGGATGTCCGCCAGCGCGCGCGCCTGTTGCTGCTGACCCTCGGCCGGCAACAACCCAGCGCCGAGCAGCTGCAGCAGATCACCGGTCAGGCCCTGGAACAGCTGATCGACGAGCGCCTTCAGCTGGACCGGGTGGCCGAGTTCGAAGTCGAAGTTGAACGCGAAGCAATCGATTCGGAACTGTCGAACATGGCGGCAGAAGGCGGAATCGGCGCCGATGGCCTGCGCCAGCAATTGCTCGCCGCCGGCGTCAACCCCGTCAGCCTGGAAGAACAGATCCGCGCTGACATCGCCTGGAACCGCCTGATGAGCGGCCTCTACGGCTCGCGCATCCGCGTCTCGGAAAGCCAGGTCGATGACCAGCTGGAGCGCCTGCGCACCGCCTCCAAGAAGACGCAGTTCCGCGTCAGCGAGATTTTTCTGTACGCCCCCGATGAAGAAACCCGCACGGAAGCCATGAAGGCAGCAGAATCGATCGTGGAGCAGCTGAAAGGCGGCGCGGACTTCCGCATTGCGGCCCAGCGCATCTCTTCCGCCCCGACCGCTGCCACGGGCGGCGACATGGGCTGGGTGACCGCCGACGACCTCGCCTCCGGCCTGTCC
>JBGSOU010000531.1:0-3003 GCA_041739025.1 Hyphomonas sp. | reverse complement strand
GCGCGGCGCGCGCCATGGAATTCAACGGGCTGAAGAGGGCGCAGTGCATGAACCGGAACCTGGTCGCGTTGAGCCTGATGCTGCTGGCGCCGCTGTGCGGCTGCGCGGGCGGCGTCGCGCCGATCGAGCTGACGAAGTTTTCGCCTACGCCGGTGGAATACCGCAATTATGATCAGGTCTATCATCCCATCGAAGGCCACCAGCCCTCGAAGTTCCCGGCTGGTTTCGAGTTCCGCTTCGCGGCAGTCGAGCCGCAGCCGGATGGCACGATCGTGCAGCGGCTCACCCAAGGCTGGGGCTCTGCCATCAAGTGGGAAGGCGAACGGCGCCGGCGCAAGACGCAGGGAAAATATGTGACCGAAGCCACCATTTCGGAAGTCTGGCCGGGCGTCGTCTACGCGCCGCTCTGGCTGTATTCCGAAGGCAGCGCCGAAGGCGGGCACGAATTCGACTTCGAATACATGAACGGCCGCCTCGAATACAATCTTCACAATGGCAAGGGCGGCTTTCGCATGCGCTCCGTCGAGAAGGATCTCGGCGGGCACCGCGTGCGCTGGACGATCGAGCGCCGGCCGGGCCGGGTGATCATGTCGGTGCAGAGCCTGACCGACGGATGGAGCGACCAGCTGGTCGTGCGGCGCAAGATGGTCGCCGAATGGGCCAAGCAGAAGGGGGCGCCGCCAAACCTGCGCTTTCCGCCGGATTCGGTTCCGATGTTTCCGCTCACCGAACTGTGGCGCTGCCGGTCACCGGGCTGGTGCGGCACGTGGAAACCGCTGCCGCCGGGCGAAACCATCGACATGACGATTCACGGCTACCGCTTCTCGCGCTGAGCCGGAGACGTTTGCGAGGACAGTTGAATAGATGGTCGGAGTGAGAGGATTCGAACCTCCGACCCCTAGCTCCCGAAGCTAGTGCTCTACCAGGCTGAGCCACACTCCGTTGCCATCAAAATTGCTGCGGCCGCCGCGAGGCGCCCGAGCCGGGAAGCCGCGCTTTTACGCGCCGCACCGGATTTTGCAAGGGGCAAAAGGCGGGGCGGATGAATGCCCGGTCACGGCGTTAGATGCGCCCGGCCAGCTTGGCCTTTTCGGCGGGAACCGGCGTCAAGTGACCCTGCGCTCGAGGGGGATCGAGCGCGGGACCCGGGGTGACCGGATCGAACCTGTCCGGATGGCGCCGATGAAGGCGCGTCCGGAACGGGAGCCGATCCCTGTGGCAGCCCGGAATATTGCCTCGATCCCGGTTCCTGATTTCCCATTGGGAGCCGCCCGCACCCCGGCCTGACCCCGGATATTTCCGCCGGTCAACCCGGCTTGCGCCTTCCTCGCGGTCACGTCTGGCCAAACATGACTTCGATGGTCAATTTGCGGTGCATCAGGGTGCCGGCAGGCACGCATCAAAGGGAGCCCCGGGGAATGGCCGGACAGCGCACGCCGAAGGAACTTATCGAACTCTATTGGACTGAAGTCTGGAACAACCGGAATGCCGAACTGATCCGGGATCTGTGTGCCGACCCGATCCTGCGGCACGATCCGGGAAGCGTGACCGCGCTGCCAGTCGAGGATCAGATTGCGCGCGTCCGCCAGCAGAGTGAAACTGCCGAACCCTATTTCGAACATGAAGTTCTGCATGCGGACGATACTTACGTCACGTCTGTCTGGAACATGCACACGCGAAAGGGCGCGCGTGTGGAGCTTTGCGGCATCGAGGTGTTCAAGGCGGAGAATGGCAAGTTCACGCATTGCTGGAATTCGAGCTATGTGGCCGGGCGATGGGGACGGGAAGGCGACAAGTCCGTTCCCGACAATCTTCCGCCGCCGGGTTTCATTCTTGGAAGCGAAAATGTTACTCCGGCCTGGTTGCAGTCCGTGTTCCAGCATGCCGGGGTTGATGCACCGCGAATCTCGATCGTCGGTGTTGAGCCCATCGGGCACGGGAACCTGTCAGAGACGGTGCGCGCCAACATCACCTACAATTCCAATGCCGAAAAAGCGATTTCGTCCGTCGTCTGCAAATTGACGTCAGGCATACCGGGGGCTGTGGACATCGCCGGTCTTCAGGATGTTTATGCGCGCGAAGTCGCGGTCTACCAGTTGTTCGGAAATGCGGCCCCGCTCAATGTTCCGCGCGCATTCCTTGCGTCTGCAAGCGCCGACGGAAGAGCGCTCAACCTGGTTCTTGAAGATATGTCGCGGCGAACCGTACTCGGCAATCAGCTCGAAGGCTGCAAGCCCGCCGAGGCGAAAGCGGTTGTGACGGAGTTCGCAAAGCTGCACTTGGCCTACTGGAAAGACCCCGCCATCGCGCAGGCGCCCTGGTTGCTCGGGCGCCGGAACAGTACGGCCGCCGTGGACGAGACGTTCAAGGCTGGCGCGCATGTCTTCCGGCAGAGGTTCGCTGGCCGGTTGGACGCAAAATACATTGATGGCATGGACCGCTTCATTGGCCGCGTGTCCGAGTGGACCCGGGAGAAAGTGGGCGCGGAAACCCTGATCCACGGTGAGGCACGGGTCGATAATGTACTCTTCGAGCAGACCGCGCATGGCCCTGTGGCCTGGCTCATTGACTGGCAGTTTGCCGACCTCGGCAGCCCGATGTTCGATACGGCCTACTTTCTCGCCGGCTCGCTTTCGAGTGCTGACCGGAAGGCCTGCGAGCATGACCTGATTGCGATGCACCAGGCCATGATCGCCAAGAAGGATGCGTCCTACACCCTGGACCGGGCGCTCGAGGATTATGCGGCCGCCTTGCCGTTTGCCTTGTTTACGACGGTCGGTGCGGCCACCGTCGTGCCGCCAGGCGAGCATACGGATCAGCTCTTGATGACACTGCTCAAGCGCAATGTGGACTCGCTGATCGACTGGAACGCGTTTCCCTAGGCAGCCCGCAGGTCGGCCAGGAGCGGCTCGGTATCCCCGGGCTGCCAGCGCGGCAGCTTGGCCATCACGGCGCGGAATCGCGGGCTTCGGGCATGGCCGTCCAGCCAGGCCTGCAAGGGGG
>JBGSOU010000201.1:0-2047 GCA_041739025.1 Hyphomonas sp. | reverse complement strand
GCCGGCGGCCTGTTCCGCCTGCCGCGCGTGATCGGCAAGGCCGTCGCGCTGGAGGTCATCCTGACGGGCGATCCGCTGCCTGCCCAGCGCGCTTATGAACTCGGCATGGTCAACAAGGTCGTGCCGGAAGCCGAGGTGATGGACGAGGCGATGAAACTCGCCGGCCGGATCACGGCCAACGCGCCGCTTGCGGTCGCGGCCAGCCGCTCGGTCGCCATCGAGGCGACCAGCAAGACGGACGACGAACTCTGGAAAGCCAGCGGCATGGCCTTTGCGGGCATCGTCGGCACCGAGGATTTCAAGGAAGGCCCGAAAGCCTTCATCGAGAAACGCGCCCCGGTCTGGAAGGGCAAGTAAGCGTCCCGGCGTCCCGGGCGCCTCACTTGCAACGCGGCTTGCCGCTTTTGCCCTTGAGCGCCGGGTCGCCGGAGTCGCAGTCCGTCTCTGCCGAAGCGGTGGAGGTGGGCCCGTCCGGTTCGAACAGGAAGTCGCTGACTTCGTCGGCGGTGTGGTCGATGGCCTTGCCGGCAGCCCGAAGGTCCTGGCCCGCGCCCGCCACCGTATTGCAGGCGGACAGGCTGGACTGGGCAAGGGCGGCAGCCGCCAGAAGTTTGATGCGCGTCATTGCCGTATCTCCTTTCGCAGAGTCATTCGCCGAAATAGTCTTGGCGAAATAAGGCCCGTTCGGAGCGGCTTCCAGCCCCTGCCCGCAGATTTCCCGGAGTTCACGAATGCCCCCGCACATTCTGCCGATTGTCCTGTTGTCGGTGTCGAACCTGTTCATGACCCTCGCCTGGTACGGGCACCTGAAATTCAAGGCCGCCCCCCTGCTGCTGGTGATTCTGGCGAGCTGGGGCATCGCGTTCGTCGAATACTGCTTCGCTGTCCCCGCGAACCGCTGGGGGCACAGCGTCTATTCGGCGGCGCAATTGAAGACGATCCAGGAGGTGATCACCCTGATCGTGTTCGCTGGATTTTCCGTATGGGTGCTGAAGGAGCCGGTCGGCTGGAACCACGCTGTGGGATTCGGCCTGATCGCGCTCGGCGCCTGGTTCATCTTCCAGGGCAAGGGCTGACCGGCGAAGCCCGTTCGGGCTTCGCCGGTACCGGACCGATTACTCGGTGATTTCTTTCTGCACTTCGGTGGCAACTTCTTCAACGGCTTCGCCGCCTGCCTGAACGTCCTTGCCGACGCCCTTGACGGTGTTGCATGCGGTGAGGGCCGGGATCAGGGCCACGGCGAAAAGTGCAGCTACGAGCTTCTTCATCAGTTCAATCTCCTGCTGGTTTTGGTCTCTGGACCTTGGCCTGCCTTTTCAGGCGGGACAAGCGTTCTCTGTCCCGATCTGGCCGAAACTGTGGCGGAAATGGCGCATGTGACGACGAGCGCACGCGCCCCGTTTTCAAGCCGGGCGACTCCCTGCTATGGAGCGGCACATGAAAACCGCCGTGATCGTCTTTCCTGGGTCTAATTGCGACCGCGATGCGCAAGATGCGCTGCACCTGGCCACCGGCCACGCGCCGGCCATGGTCTGGCACAAGGACGGGGTGATCCCGGACGGCACGGACCTCGTGATGGTGCCCGGCGGGTTCTCTTACGGCGACTACCTGCGCTGCGGTGCGATGGCCGGCAACTCGCCCATCATCGCCCAGCTGAAAGCCCATGCGGCGCGCGGCGGCTATGTGCTCGGCGTTTGCAACGGATTCCAGATCCTGACCGAGACGGGCCTCCTGCCCGGCGCGCTGGTGCGCAACGCCTCGCTGCACTTCGTCTGCCGGCCGCAGAAGCTGAAGGTGGAGAGCGCGAACACGGCCTTCACCAGCGCCTATACCGGCGGCAGCGAGATCGTCATCCCGATTGCTCATGCCGAAGGCAACTATTACGCCGATGCGGCAATGCTCGACCGGCTGGACGGCGAAGGCCGCGTGGCCTTCCGCTATGCAGCGGGCGAAAACCCCAATGGCGCCGCGCGCGACATTGCCGGCGTGCTGTCGGAAAATGGCCGCGTGCTGGGCATGATGCCCCACCCCGAGCGGGCGATGGGCG
>JBGSOU010000171.1:0-5140 GCA_041739025.1 Hyphomonas sp. | reverse complement strand
CTCGCCAACCGCAACCGGGGGCCGAACGTCGTCATCGGGTGCGGCCCGGTCGGCCTCGCGGTGATCCTGTCGCTCAGCCTTCAGGGACGCGGGCCGATCCTGGCCGCAGACTTTTCGCCCGAGCGACGCAAGGCCGCCGCCGCCCTCGGCGCGGATATCGTCATTGATCCGGCCGCGGACTCTGCGTTCACGCACTGGGACGATCTCGCCTTCACGCCGCACGCGATGTCGCCGCTTCTGGCGCGCGAGTTTCGGGGCCTGCCGCCCGGCGCCAACATCTTCGAATGTACCGGCGCGCCCGGCCTGATCGACCAGGTGATCAAGTCCGCCCCGCCCCACAGCCACATCATCATCGCCGGCGTCTGCCCGCACGAGGAAAAGCTCACCACGCTCGATGGCATCATCCGTGAGCTGACGATTGAGTTCAGCTTTGCCTACCGGCCGGAAGAGTTTGCCGCCGCCTTGATGCTGATCGAAACCCATGCCGACAAGGCCGCCCGCCTGATCACCAGCCGCCAGCCCCTAGCCCATACCGAAGCGGCCTTTGACGCCCTCGCGAAAAATCCCAGCGAAATCAAGATCCTGATCGATCCGAACGCCTGAACCGAAAGCCTAAAGCGCCCGCCAGCCGATGTCGCGCCGGCAGAAACCCTGCGGCCAGTCGATCGCCTCAACGCCCGCATAGGCGCGGTCAACCGCCTCTCGCAGCGTGTCGCCGCTCGCCGTCACGTTCAGCACGCGCCCGCCCACCGCGATCAGTGCGCCTTCGGAATCAACGTCCGTTCCCGCATGAAACACGGTCACGCCCGGCAAGGCGTTTGCGGCGGCCACGCCCATGACCAGCGCACCCTTCGCATAGCTGCCCGGATAGCCGGCATTGGCGAGCACAACGGTCGCGGACGGCTTAAAATCCTTGAGCTCGAGCAAGGCTTCGAACGCCGCTTCATTGCCCTTCAGCCCGCCGGTCGCCGCAGCGAGGATGACCGGCACGACATCGCCCGCCAGACCCTTCATCAGCACCTGGCACTCGGGGTCGCCAAAGCGGGCATTGAATTCGACGACCTTCGGCCCTTCGGCCGTCACCATCACGCCGACATACAGCACGCCCTGATACGGCATCCCGTCCTTCGCCATGCCCTTCAGCATCGGCTCGGCAATCTCGCGCTTGATGCGCGCCATGATCTCTCCGGTCACCACGGGCGCCGGCGCATAGGCGCCCATGCCGCCGGTGTTCGGCCCGGTGTCGCCGTCGCCGACCCGCTTGTGGTCCTGCGCCGCCGGCAGGTAGACCGCGCCCTTGCCGTCGGTGATAACGAACACGCTCGCCTCCTCGCCGTGCATGAATTCCTCGATCACCAGCGTCGCCGAGGCGGCCCCGAACTTGCCCGACAGCATCTCGTCAATCTCGGCCTCGGCCTGCGCGCGCGTTTCGGCGATCACCACGCCCTTGCCCGCCGCAAGGCCATCGGCCTTCAGCACATAGGGCGCCGTCATCGTCGCAAGAAAAGCCTTTGCGGGGGCGGCAGCAGTGAACTCGCCATAGGCGGCCGTCGGCACGCCGTAGCGGGTCATGCGTCCCTTGGAGAAGGCTTTCGAGGCTTCCAGCTGCGCCGCCGCTTTCGAAGGGCCGAACACGTCGAACCCGCGCGCGCGCAGGATATCTGACAGGCCGAGCGCCAGCGGCGCCTCGGGGCCGATGACGATCAGGTCCGGCTCCACCTGCAGGGCCAGCTTCACCAGCCCGTCAATATCGTCCGCCGCCACATCGAAACACGGGCCCACGTCGTCCAGGCCGGGATTGCCGGGCGTCGAATGCACGATATCGACGAGCGACGACTGGGCCATCTTCCAGGCCAGGGCGTGTTCACGGCCGCCCGATCCGATCAGGAGTATGTTCATGGGGCGGCTTGATGCGCGGAGGCGCGCCGGAGATCAAGGCTTGATTGATCATCGGGCGGGCACGCAGCCCGTCGCTGCCTCAACCGTCCGGGAATCGAGGGCGTCCCCCCCCCGCGCCCGGGCGATCCGGCTGTCACGACACCTTCACCAAATCGGACATTGTTGGCGTAAAAGCCCGATGATAGCCTTGCAACCTCAAGAGGGGAAATCGAATGAAAATCGGTTGGGTCGCAATGGGCATGTGGCTGGCGCTTGTGCCTGCCGCGATGGCGGAGACGGCGCAGGAGAAACTGGACCGGGCCTATCAGTACACGAGCGAGGACAACCTGGCAGCGGCTCGCCCGCTGTTCGGGCAGGCCTGCGATGCCGGCCTTGCAGATGCCTGTATCGAATTTGCGTCGGCGCTGCGTTACGATCCCGAATCTCCGGATACCGCCGGCGCGGACCGCGCGATCAGCCGGGCCCGGTCCCTGCTATCGGCTGCGTGCGACACCGGCACTTTGGAAGCCTGCTTCTCCCTCGAAACCCTGCTGCGTTACGATGATGCCATTTTTGATCCGGCCGGTGCGGAGGCTGCGGCTCAAAAGGCACATGCCCTGCAGGAATCTCTTTGCATCGCAGGAGAATTTGAGACCTGCATGTCGCTGGCCGACGCGATCCTGTATTCTTCTACAGAGTATGGCGGTGAGGATTCACTCAACGGCGCTGGCTACCAGAAAATTGAAACCTTTCTGAAACAGGCCCGCGCAGGCGCCCTCTCAGGCTGCAACAACGTCGCCGACAAAGCGTGCTGGACGCTCGGAACAATGGAAATGTACGGCTGGGGTGGCTCCAAATCCGCTGCGGGGCTTGTCCGCCTCGACAATGCCTGCTTTGCGGGCGACGAGTCGGCGTGCTGGAACCGGATCGGACTGCTTGGCGATGCCAGCGTCACGATTGCCCGGGACAGGGCCAGCGTACTGGCCTTCGTGCAAACGGCCTGTGCCGCAAACACGGATGCCGGGTTTTGTTCACCCATCGATGGCGGCGGAATCGAACCCGTACTCGCACAATTCGAGGGGGCCGCAGGCCTCGATCTCGCCGCAGCCACTGCAAGCTGCGACGCCGGACGCTCCGCCAGCGCGTGCTCGCTTGCGGCGGGCGCCTATGCCGGCGGGCTGCGCTACAAGGCCGGAAGCAAAGCCGTGCATGATCGCCTTAACCGGCAGGCGAACCGTCTCAGATGCAATGCCGGTCCGGATACAGCCTGCTACGACTATGCGAGCGATCTGCTTTTCGGCCACAATGGCCCGGCGGAGGTGGCGCAGGCCCTGCCCTTGTTTGTGAAAATCTGCCAGTCCGAGCCGCAAGACGGCGACACCTACACGATCATCGATGCGTGCCTCCAGGCCGCCAACGAAAGCGTCGCCGCCGCCCCGCCCAGTGCGGATGGGTCGCTTCCGGCCAATGCGACCGCTTACTACCAGCGCGCCTGCGATTCTGGCGACGAGCCGGCCTGCCAGATCCTGGACCCCAACTATGTCATTTCCGGCGATGAAATGAGTGCCATGGCGCCCGAGGCCTCGGCCGAAGCCTGGGCCCCGGAACCCCTGACGCCGGAAGAGCAAATACAGCTCTGTCATCTCGCGATCGAAAAGGTATGCTCGGACCACGGTATCGCCCCTCCGGATTCCTACGAACCGGTGGATGCCGCCATCGCGCGCATGGCTTTCACGCGCGGTTGCGACAATGACTATGCTGAAGCCTGCACCATCCAGGCACGGTTGATGGTCGATGGCGATGGCGGCCCCAAGGACGGGCCGGGCGGAACCCTCATTTTCGAACGTGCCTGTGCACTGGGCGACGGGAACGCGTGCGGTGACGGCGGCGTGGTCCTTCTTGCCGGTGGCGCGGGCATTACGGTGGACCCGTCCCGGGCCTGGGCACTATTCAATGCCGGCTGCTCCCGGGGAGAGGGGTATTCCTGCTGGCAGGCTGGCGAAATCTCCCTCTCCAATGACGGCTGCGGAACCCGGCATCGCTCTGCACAGGGCTGTTTGCCGAACTATCCCGAAGCGCGGCAGTTTTTCGCCCGTGGCTGCGACCTCGGCGGATTGGATGCCTGCGGCGCCCTTGGCTTCATGTTTGATCACGGCTTGCCGCCCACCGGCGAGATCATCGCCGTCACGGATCCGGCAACCGGCAACACCGTGGCGGCGACGGCGCCCGGCGTATCTGCCGACCTCCGGCAGGCCGAGACGGCCTACCGGAGGAGCTGCCCCTTGTCGGACGACAAGGCCAGCCCTGCCGGCTGCAACCTGCTCGGATTGTTCTACGGTGAAGGTGCGGCGGGCAAAGGGAGGGGAGAGGAAGCCTTGAGCTATTTCATCCGGGCCTGTGAGCTGGAAAATGCTGTCGCCTGCCGCAATGCGGGCATTTTCTTCCGCGATGGCGTCCAGGGAGTCCGGAAGAACAAGAAGACCGCACAAACCTGGTTTGAAGCGGGGTGCAAACTGGGCGATGAAAACTCCTGCTTTGTCAGCCGGTAGCGTTCTGCGGATCTGGTGATTTCGGCTACAGCCAAAGAAGCGCGGCCTGCCCTGCTGCGCCGCAGGCTTCAGCCACTTGACCCTTGCACATGGAAGCTCTTGCCGCCGGGGCCAACCCTGTCCAAAACCCTTCCATGTCCGACTCGCCCCCCACCAATGATCACGCCCAGTCCGTTTCCGAACTCGCCGCCAGCCTGAAGCGGACCATCGAGACCAACTATGACCACGTGGTCGTGCGCGGCGAGCTGGGCCGGGTGACGCTTGCCAAGTCCGGCCACCTCTACGCGGACCTGAAAGACGACAAGGCCGTCCTCAACACCATCATGTGGCGCGGTCAGGCCGAACGCCTGACCTTTCGCCCCGAAGAAGGCCTTGAGGTGATCGCGACCGGGCGTCTGTCGACCTATGAGGGCCGCTCCGCCTACCAGCTGATCGCCAGCTCGATGCGCCCCGCCGGCGCCGGCGCATTGATGCAGCTGCTGGAGGAGCGCAAGAAGAAGCTGGCCGCCGAGGGCCTCTTCGATGCGAAGCACAAGAAGAAGCTGCCCTACCTGCCGCGCACCATCGGTGTGGTCACCTCGCCAACCGGCGCCGTGATCCGCGACATCCTGCACCGCATCCGGGAGCGCTTCCCGGTGCGGGTGATCGTCTGGCCCGCCCTCGTGCAGGGCGAGCGCGCCGCCGAACAGGTCACCGCCGGCATCCGCGGCTTC
>JBGSOU010000129.1:0-2205 GCA_041739025.1 Hyphomonas sp. | reverse complement strand
TCGGCCGGATCCGCCGCCATCGCCTTGCGCAGCCGGCCGGCGGCCTTCAGGAACTTCAGCGCCTGCACCGGCAAGGGCGCGCCGGCGCCGCTTTTGACATAGTCCACAACCGGCGCATCATCGTACCGGGCTTCGCCGAGGCGCTTCAGGGTGATGCCGTGCGCCTTCATCCAGCGTTTGACGACGACGTGCTGGCGCGTGGTGTAGCAGGTCCCCATTTCGTTGAACGCGTCGCCGGAACTGAACGAGAAAGACTTCCCGCCGATCCTGTTTTCCCGTTCAAAAACAACCGCCTGGTGACCCGCTTCCAGGATGAACTGAGCCGCGCTCAATCCCCCCGGGCCGCCGCCTATGACCGCAATTTTCAACCTGGGCATGCTCTAGCGTCCTCGCGTTGCTACAGCTGGTGCCAGCCGCTCAGCAACCTGTCTACCTCCGGGCTCAACGCGCCAGCCTTGCGGCCCCTCGCGCTTGATTTCCTGCGGCTAGTGCAATCAGAACAGGCACGCAGGTTAACAAGCCGGAAATTCGCGCCCGATAATCTGCCTGATCGCTCAAGTCTGAAAACAATGTTTGCGTGTCATACCGGCAGCATGAGCGAAACGCACAGCTTCCTCCGGTACGTCCTGACGGGCAAACCCAACGAACATGCCGGCATCGGGCCGCGCGTGCGTCTGCAACAGCATCTGGACCTGTCGCGGGCGATGCAGCTGATGGCGATGATCACCATCTTCAACACCGCGATCTCGGGCTATGTCGCCTATTCGATGACGCGCGACCCGCTGGTCACCGTCTGGGCCGGTACGAACGTCTTCATGGCCGCGATGATGCTGTGCGACTACTGGCGCAAGGCGGGCCGCCCGCTCCCGAAAGTCGTCAGCGGGCGCTATGTCAGCCGTTCGGAAACCCTGTCGATCGTCACCGGCTTCGTGTTCGGCAGCCTGCCGCTTTACCTGCGCTCGGACCCGTTCGACGCGCTGATCTTCTCCAGCCTGTTCACCGTGTCGATGTGCGCCGGCCTGATGTGCGTCCTGCCGCGCAACCCGCGCCTCGTCATGCGCTACCTCTCGGGCTCGGTCATGCCGTTGCTCGTCCATGCCGGCATCCATTTCAGCGAAAAGATGGTCGCCATGACCGTCGCCCTCGCGCTACTCGCCTTCACGATCTATTTCGGCGCCCGGGCGGCCTTCGAACTCTATCTCAAGCAGGTCCGCTCGGTCGATGAAGCGACCCAGCTTCGCGAAATTCTCGACGTGGCCCTCGATGGTTCGGGCCAGGCCTTCGCCGTGCGCGCCAAGGATGGCACGGTCGTCTTGGAAAACGAACTCTACAGCCGGGTCAAACCGGCGCTGCGCAATGTCGAAGCGTCCGGCGGCGTGGTCCACGTGCTCGACCGCTACTGGCAGACCGCCAGCTACGAAGTCGACAGCATCGGCTCGGTGGAAATCTTCACGGACGTCACGCGCATCGAAGACGCCCGCCAGGAAGCCGAATCGCTGCGCCAGGACGCCGACGAGGCGAGCCACGCCAAGACCCGCTTCCTGCGCTCGGTCACGTCCGAACTCCTGGTGCCGCTGCGCACCATCCGCATGCAGGCCTCGATGATGGATGCCGGCTCGCGCATCCCGGTCACCAAGGCCGACATGAACCGCGCCGCCGACCAGATCCGCCTGCTGACGGAATCGCTCGAAGGCCGCGTCGAACAGATCATCGGCTATGCCAGCGGCGACGCCACCCAGGGCGATCTCACCTCGACGGCTGACCTCCGCGAAACCGACAACAACCCGGTCCTGAAGCTCGAAAGCTTCCTGCGCCGCAACCTGCGCGACGGCTCGATCGGCTGACCCGGACCGGGCGCCCTCAACGTCATTCTGCGGGAAAGTGGTGGGCGATGACGGGCTCGAACCGCCGACATCCTGCGTGTAAAGCAGGCGCTCTACCAACTGAGCTAATCGCCCCCAAGACTGGGCATGCCGCCTCTTTGCCGGGCGATGCGAGGAAAGGCAAGTCCGCTTCCGCGAACCCCGCGCCCAACCTCGCCCCACCCTGACCCTCCCCATGAATGGCAGGGCTATCGCATGTGGGCGATGGCTTTTTCGAGATAGGCGTCTTCCCATGCACATCGCATGAGCCTTTGTCGTTTGGAGGTTTTGGGGTCGTCGATGGCGTTGACGATGTTGAGTGCGGCCCGGTTGATGAGAGCGA
>JBGSOU010000123.1:0-2439 GCA_041739025.1 Hyphomonas sp. | reverse complement strand
GCCGGCGGCTGGAGCGACGCGCAGCAGCAACTGGCCGGTGTGCGCCGCAAGGACGCCCAGCGCGCTGCCGCCGCAAAGTCTGCCGCTGCGCCCGCAGCGAAGCCGAAACCGCAGACCAAGCTCTCCTTCAAGGACGAACATCGCCAAAAGGAGATCGACGGACTGATCCCCCGGCTGCAGGCCGAGATCGCCGCGCTGGAAGCCGACCTCGCCGATTCCGGCCTCTATGCCCGCGACGCCGCCGCCTTCAACACCAAGTCACGCCGCGTCGCCGCTGCCCGCACCCAGCTCGAAGAGATCGAGCTGGAATGGCTGGATATCGAGGAAAAGCGCGAGCGCCTGACCAGCTAGAGCCGCGCGCGCAAAGCAAACGCTTCGTTAACGCGGCCCGGCTATCGTCCTGCCTGATATATTGCCTGCAGGAGTGTTCCATGCGTCTCGTCATGCTGTTCGCCGCCGCCGCTTGCCTCTGTCTCGTTGCCGGAGCTGACGGCGTGCCCCGCAAGGCCGTCTCCTCACCCGGGATGGACCGGTTGACCGCGACCGGGGCCGGCGCAACCGCGCCGGGACACGAGACCTACACCTACCGCCACGGCGCCACCTACAAGGTGGAAGCCGGTTCGACGGCGCTGGATTGCCAGGCCGCCTGCGGCGCAGACGATATCTGCCAAGCCTGGTCCTTCGTCGAAGCCTATGGCAGCGCCGGCGCGCGCTGCGAACTCAAGCGCGGCGGCGGGAAGCCGGAAGAAAACCTGCTGGCAACCTCCGGCGTCTCGCCGCGCGTGGATGCCAGCTATTGGGGCGAAGCCTCGGTCGGGCTGCCCGCGCCCACCGAAGACCTCGCCGGCGAAAACGCCGCCCAGGATCCCGAGAACTAGATCGACCGCTCTTTCGTGGCCGTGAACCGGATCGCCGGGTTCTTTTCCTGCGCATAGCCGACATCCCAGGCATTTTTCGCCAGGTAGACCGGCGCGCCGTCGAGGTCGGTGCCTGAGGCGGACTTGTTCTTCTCCATGAACTCTTCGAGCTTCGCCGGATCATCACTGCTCATCCAGCGCGCAACGTTATAGGGCGCCTGTTCGAACATCACTTCGAGACCGTACTCCGCCGTCATCCGCTCGATCATCACTTCGAACTGCAGCTGGCCGACTGCGCCGACAATCATGTCCGAGCCGATCTGCGGCGTGAACAGTTGCGTCACGCCCTCCTCGGCGAGGCTCTCGAGCGCCTTGCGCAGGTGTTTCGCCTTCATCGGATCCTTGACGCGCGCCCGGCGCAGCAATTCCGGTGCGAAGTTCGGAATGCCGCCGAACTGGATGTCGCCGCTTTCCGAAAGCGAGTCGCCAACCCGCAGCTGGCCATGGTTCGGCACGCCGATCACGTCGCCCGCATAGGCCGTCTCGGCAATCTCCCGGTCCTGCGCCATGAACATCAGCGGGTTGTGGATATTCAGTTGCTTGCCGCTATTGGTCTTCAGCCGCATGCCGCGCTGGAACTCGCCTGAGCACAGGCGCAGGAACGCCACGCGGTCGCGGTGGTTGGGGTCCATGTTGGCCTGGATCTTGAACACAAATCCGCTCACGGACGCGTCGTCGGCATGAACCCGGATCGGCTCGCCCTTGCGTGTGGCTTTCTGGTCGCGCGGCTGGGGCGCATAAGTGTGCAGTGTACGAAGCAGTTCCGCGACCCCGAAATAGCGCAGCGCCGAGCCGAACACGACCGGCGTCATGTTGCCCGAGAGGAAGGCCTCACGGTCAAATACAGGCAGCAGGCTGCGCGCCATCTCGACGCCTTCTGTCAGCTCGGCGAAAACATAAGGATCGAGGTTCGCCTTGAGACTTTCCGGATCACCCGGAATCTCCGTTGCCGGACCGATCCGCGCCGGCTCGCCGACGCGCCGCTCGAATTGCAGGAAGCTGTTGGCCTCGAGATCCAGCATGCCGGAGAAGCGCTGGCCGCTCGCCGCCGGCCAGTACAGAGGGGCGGTATCGAGTTGCAGCTTGTCCTGTACCTCGTCCAGCAGCGCAATCGGCTCCTGCGCCTCGCGGTCCATCTTGTTGATGAAGGTGACAATCGGGATATCCCGCATACGGCAGACTTCGAACAGTTTGAGCGTCTGCGGCTCGATGCCCTTGGCGGCGTCGAGCACCATGACCGCGCAATCCGCCGCCGTCAGGGTACGGTAGGTGTCTTCCGAGAAGTCTTCGTGACCCGGCGTGTCCAGCAGGTTGAACATGTAGCCGTCGAATTCAAACGACATCACCGAAGCCGAAACCGAAATGCCGCGGTCGCGCTCGATCTTCATCCAGTCCGAACGCGTGCGCCGGGCCTGGCCGCGCGCGGCGACCTCGCCAGCAACCAGATTAACATCTCCAGCCAGGCAATCATCCCCGTTGAACCGGAAGCGCGCGGCACAGTCACCAAGACTATTCTGGCAGG
>JBGSOU010000519.1:0-4515 GCA_041739025.1 Hyphomonas sp. | reverse complement strand
TTCGTGCAAAGCCGTCCCAAGCGGGGCCTGATCGCGGGCGTCGCGCTCTGGTCCTACACGCTCTTCCTGCCCGCCCTCTCCGGCGCGGAGACGCTGGCCAGCTACATGCCTGCCGCGCTGCATCCGCACCGATTGTTCGGCAATGATTTCGGCGACAGCCTGACACACGGCGTCGTGTGGAGTCTGGCGGCCAACATCCTGCTGTTCGTCGGTGTCTCGCTGAACCGGCCCGAACGCCTGCGTGACCGGATCCAGGCTGCGGCTTTCGTTGGCGCGGGCCCTGACCGCAGCGCCGTGCCGCTTTCCCAGCCCGCCAGCATTGGCCAGGCCACGCCGGATGGTTTGAAGGCGCTCGCGATGCGTTTCCTCGGCGAAGAGGCGGTCGAACACGCCTTCGCCGATCTGGCCGCGACCAGCGGCATCACCACGGTGGGGGCCCGTCCGGCAGATTGGCAGCTCGTTCAGCGTACGGAACGCCTGCTGGCCAGCGCGCTCGGCGCATCGTCCGCGCGGGTTGTGCTGGCTTCGGCGATCGGCGGCGTGGATGTCGCCCTGCCAGATGTGCTCTCGATGCTGGATCATCGCACACAGGCCGAGCGGTTCGACCGGCATATGCTGCAGTCGATGCTGGAGAACATCCCGCAAGGGATCAGTGTGGTGGATCACAACCAGCGTCTGGTCGCCTGGAACAGCGCGTACACAGACCTCTTCAACTATCCGCTTGAACTGCTGCATGTTGGTCGCCCGATTGCCGACCTCATCGCGCACAACATGGCGTCCGGGTGGATTTCGGGTGATCCAGCGCAGCAGGCGTCGCGCCGGATCGAGTACATGCGCGCCGGCCGTCCGCATGCCTATGAACGCCAGAATCCGGATGGCCGACATCTGCGCATCACCGGCGCTCCGATGCCGGGTGGCGGCTATGTCACGACCTTCACGGACATCACCGAAGACCGGCTTCGTCAGCAGGCCCTCATCGAAGCCAACGAGACGCTTGAAGCCCGGGTGCGCGAACGTACACAGGCGCTCGAACAGCTGACCGAAGACCTCGACGCCGCGCGCCAGGATGCAGAGGGCGCGAATGCCTCCAAGACGCGGTTTCTGGCGGCGGCAAGCCACGATCTTCTGCAGCCCCTGAACGCGGCCCGGCTCTTTCTCGGCGCGCTGAAGTCCGGCGCAGGCCGGTCGAACGATGGAGCTGAAGATCTCATCAACCGCACGGACAAGGCCATTCAGTCGGCGGATGAACTGCTCAAGGGCCTGCTCGATATTTCCCGGCTCGATCATGCGACCGTAGCGCCGCAACCCTGCGCGCTGCCTTTGGGACCCTTGTTTGAAGACCTGGCCGATGAAGCCGAGCCAATGGTTGCGCGCGCGGGTCTGACCTTGCGCATTGCACCGACCGGGCTCGCGGCCGACGCGGATCCGGACTTCCTCAAGAGCATCCTGCGCAATTTCCTGTCGAATGCCCGGCGCTACACGCGCGAAGGCGGGGTCCTCATCGGCGCGCGCCGCCGCGGCGGCCGGGTGCGTATCGAGGTCTGGGACACCGGCCCCGGCATAGCTCCGGAACGCCTCGACACCATCTTCGAGGAATTCCGCCGGTTCGAAGACGCCGACAATCTGGGCGTTCGCGGCGCCGGCCTCGGCCTTTCGGTCGCTCGCCGGCTGGCCTCGCTGATGGACGCCGAACTGGGGGTCCGGTCGGTGCCGGGGCGGGGCAGCGTCTTTTCGATCACGCTTCCTCGCGCCGAGACGCGGCGTTTGCGTTTGCCGGCCCTCCAGGCTGCGCCGCGCGGATCGCCCGGTAGTCTCACTGGCTTGCGGGTCGCCTGCATTGACGATGATCCGTCTATCCTCGCGGCGATGAACGTATTGCTTTCGGCTTGGGGATGCCGCGTGACCGTCTCTGCCACGCCCGGGGCGCTCGCCGCCGGGATGGCAGGCGCGCCGTTCGATGTGCTGATCGCCGATTACAAGCTGGACGGCGCTGAAACCGGCCTCGACCTGATTGCAAGGCATCGGCCCGGCCTCACGGATCCGCGCGGGGTGGCGCTGCTGACGGCGAACACGGAGCCAGCCATCGCCGCCGCCGCACACAGCCTTGATGTCATGGTGTTGCACAAGCCGGTCAGCCCGGACGTCTTGCACGGCTTTCTGAAGGCCTGCGCGGCACGCAGGTCTGCTCAGGCGGCGGAATGATCGCTGAGGGACGTTGCCGACTGGAATATGAGGAGCGCCTGGGTGCGATTGTTTGCCCCGAGCTTGCGGAAAATCGCGGTCATGTGCGCTTTCACGGTCGCGGTCGAAATGTTCATTTCGTGTGCGATCTGCTTGTTCAGCAACCCGTCCGCAAGCCCCGACAAAACTCTGCGCTGCGCTGGCGTCAGGCTGGCCACCCGCGCCGTTTCATTGTCGGCGCTGCTGGTTGACGCCGATTCCGGGAACCAGTCGCCGCCATCCAGCACCGTAACCAGCGCCGCCGCCATCTCTTCCAGATCGAGACTTTTCGGGATGTATCCGCTCGCGCCGAGACTGCGGGCCTTGCGGTAGGCCTCCGGTGTCTCGGTGGCCGAAACCACCAGCAAGCGCGTATCGGGCCAGCGCGCCCGGAGCACCTGCAGGCCCTCAAATCCCGACGCATCCGGCAGATTGAGGTCAAGCAGCACAAGGTCGGCGGGGGTCTCGGTCAGGCTGGAGAATGCGCCGGCCATGTTGCTGGCCTTGTCGCACACCGCGCCGTCCGGGAAGGCCGTCCGGAGCGCCTGTTCAAGCGCGTCCCGGAACAAGGGGTGGTCGTCCACGATGAGTATCTGCGGCGCAGTCCGCATCGATCTTCCTCCCTCGGGTGCGCAAACCTGTCACCGGCTGGTCGCTTCCGGCGACAGGATTAGCCGAATTTTCCTCAGTGTCGAGAGACGGCTGCGACCAAGGTCGTACCACCAATTGCCAATAGCGGCCGACCGCGCCGCGCCGGATACTCGCTCAAACAATAAGATCGGGCGAGGAAACCATGAGAACGTCTTTCAGAATGCTGCTGCTGGCGGGCACGGCGCTCGTGTCGTCTTCGGCCGCCTGCGCCGAGCCGGCTTCCCTCGAGGACCGTATCGCCGCGCTGGAAGCGATGGTCGCTGATCTGAAGAGCGAACTGGCTGCGGAACGCGCCGATACCGACCGAGAGGTCGTCCGTCTGGAAACCATCGCCAGCACCGCCGCTGCCGAAAAGCCGGCCGCGAGCACCAGCGGGTTCATGGTCGGCGACACGACGTTCAGGATCAGCGGACTCGTGGATCTCGACGCCCATTTCACCAGCCTGAGCGACGGCGCCATCGATGGCGCCTCGATCGCCCGCGACTTCTACATTCCCGGTTCAACACCCGTTGGCGGCGAAGACACCCAGTTCACAGATTTTACCGCAGAGGCCAGCCGTTTCGCCTTTACCGCCGAGCGTCCCTTCGGCGACGAAAAGGTGACAGGCTACGTCGAACTCGATTTCCTCGGCTCCGCGCAAGGCAATGAGCTCGTCACCAATTCCTATTCGCCGCGCCTGCGCCGGGCCTATGTCACTTACGGCAACTGGCTGGCCGGTCAGGAATGGACCACATTCCAGAACACATCCGCCATCCCCGAAAGTGCAAGCTTTCTCATCTTGTCCGACGGCATGGTGTTCGTCCGCCAGCCGCAGATCCGGTACACGCACGGCAACTGGCAGTTCGCCCTCGAAAACCCGAACACCGATACCGTCAATGCCGGAGCGCGCGATGAGACGCTGATGCCGGATGTGATCGGGCGCTATAACTGGAAAGGCGATTACGGCAACGTTTCGCTCGCCGGGATCGCCCGCCAGCTGCGGGCTGATTTTGGGCCAAGTGAAGACGAGGCCTTCGGCTATGGTCTCAGCCTTTCGGGGCAGGTCAAGCTCGGCAAGCGCGACGATATCCGGTTCAATCTTGTGGGCGGGGAGGGCCTCGGCCGGTATGTCGGTCTCGCCGCGATCCGGTCCGCCGCGGTCGACGCCACTGGCCAGGTCGAAGCGATCCCCGGCTATGGCGGGTTCATCGCCTGGCGTCACCCGTTCGGCGAGACCGCCCGCTTCAATCTCGGCTATTCCGGACAATGGGCCGACAATCCGGACTTTGTTGCCGGCACGGCTACGAAATCGGTTCAGTCCGCCTATGGCGCGCTGCTCTGGGATGTCGCGCCCAAGGTCACTCTTGGAACCGAATTGATGTATGGTCTGCGCGAGACCGAAAGCGGGCTGGATGGCGCGCTGACGCGGCTGACCTTCTCGACCAAGTATGCATTTTGATCAGCAGGCAGAAGACACAGATGACAACCCATGGACAAGACCTGATGGTTCCCCCTGAAAAGGTGTATCCCGTTCCCGAAGCGTTTGCGGCGCAGGCGAACCTGACGCCGGAGAGATACCGGGAGATGTATGCCGCGTCGATTGCGGACCCGGAGGCGTTCTGGGGCGAGCAGGGCCGGCGTCTGGACTGGATCAAGCCCTACACG
>JBGSOU010000086.1:0-2146 GCA_041739025.1 Hyphomonas sp. | reverse complement strand
GCGGCCGGCATCAGCTCCATGAAGAAGTCTTCGAAGGATTCCGGGCGCTGGATGAAGCGGTTGAAGGGCAGGTTGGCCTTGAACACGGCCTGCGGGTGGATGTTGGCGCCGCAGCGGACGGCCGAGGCGACGGCCTGGTCGCGCGAGTCCATCGAGGAGACGACGGCGATCCGGTACTTGCCCATGTTGGCGACGCGGGCGATCGTCATGTCGGGGTCCATGCTGTCGGGCAGGCCGAGATCGAGCACGACGAGGTCGAAACGTTCGAGGCGCAGGCGCATCTCGGCAGCCATCAGGGTCGGCGCCATCACGAGGTCAACCTGAACGCGTGCGCGCGCAGCCTTGTCGGCCGCAATCGCCAGCATGTCGCGCACCGGCTCATGATCCTCAACCCACAGAACTTTCATCTACAACTACCTCGTTAGGAACTGGCTGGCGGGCCGGAAGCGTTAAGCCGGGGCCCGTGATGGGTTCACCATGCCACGCGCGTCTTGCGCCTTGGTAAATTGAAGCTTTCCGAAGTCTTTAAAATGCCCCTGAATCGAAGTTTTTTGCGGAAGGTGGACGTGCACCCCTCCCTAGGCATCCGGCGAGGCAGGGCCTATGCTCCGGAAAAGCCTGCGCGACGGGCCATCCGGGAGGCAACGAGGCCAACATGACAGACGAAACCGTCGTGCCGGCGGCCCGTACCCGGTCCCTGGACGCCTTCCTGCCGGCCCATGAGCGCACGGATGCCCATATCGTGGATGTCCTGATCGAGGAGCGGTGCCCGAAATTGCGGGCCAGTCCCGCCTGGCCGCTGGCCCGGCCGCTGCTCTACTCGATCCTCGGCTATGGCAAGGCCCGGGCGATGGCCGACGAACTGGTCCAGCTCTCGGGCCGCGAATCATTTGACCGCCTGTCCCGCCAGCTGTCCTTCGACATGTCCGTGACAGGTCTCGACCGCCTGCCGGCGGCGGGCCGCTGCATCGTTGCCGCGAATCACCCCACGGGTCTGGCCGACGGCGTGGCCGTCTGGGACCTGATCAAGAAGAAGCGGGATGACATCGTCTTCTTTGCGAACGCAGATGCCATCCGGGTCAATCCGCGCTTCGAGGACGTGATCATTCCGGTCGAGTGGGTCGTCGCCAAGCGCTCGCCGGCGAAAGCGCGCGAGACCCTGAAACGCGCCGCAGATGCCTTTGCGCAGGAAAAATGCGTGGTCATTTTCCCCTCGGGCCGGCTTGCCCGCAAGGTGGGCGGCCGGATGGAGGAGAAGGACTGGTTCCCGACCGTGGTCGGCCTCGCCCGCAAGCAGGCCGCGCCGGTCGTGCCTCTGAACCTCGATGCCCGCAATTCTGCCCTGTACTATCTTTTCTGCGACCTTTCGAACGAGCTGCGCGACATCACGCTCTTCCACGAACTGCTCAACAAGCGCGGCTCGAAGATCCGCATGACCTTTGGACAGCAGATCCATCCGGACCGGCTTCAGGGCGAGCCGGCGGCCGTCACAGAAAAGCTGAAGCACCACGTCTCCTACGCCCTTCTCGAAAACGCCGACGCCGCCTTCGGCGCCTGACAGGCGAGCGATGCTTGCGGGCCAGCCAAATGCGCCCTAGACGCCCGCGCCATGATCGAGATTGTCCCCGAAACACCTGCGCTGCATGCCGATGCGATCGAAGACCTGTTCGACCGCACGTTCGGCCCGGGCCACTTTGCCAAGACGGCGGAGCGCCTGCGCGAGACATCCCGCTCGCTGCCGGAGATCAACCGCGTGGCGGTGGACAACGGAACCGTCGTCGGCGTCTGCCGCGTCTGGCCGCTGGTCGTGGGTGAGGGGCGCAGGCCGGCGCTGTTCTACGGCCCCGTCGCGGTCGATCCCGCCCATCGCGGCAACTTTCTCAGCCTGCGCATCACCGAGGCGGCCCTCGAAGCGGGACAGAAGGCGGGCTGGACCGCCGCCATCCTGATCGGAGCGCCCAGCCTGTTCGGCAAGGCGGGCTTCACCGTGGCACCGAAAAACAAGCTCACCTTTCCCGGTCCTCAGGATCAGGCCCGCGTCATGGTGCGCAACCTCGCCGGCGACGCCAACCTCCTCGAAGGCCTCGTCACCGCGCCCTAGCGCCCCTCGCGCCGCCAGGCGAGCAGCAGCATCAGGATCAGCGCC
>JBGSOU010000077.1:0-2072 GCA_041739025.1 Hyphomonas sp. | reverse complement strand
CCGCGCCCGAGCCTCCGCCGCCGCTCTTTTCCGATGTGCGCTGGCGCGAGACGGCGCGTTTCACCGGAACCGACGCCGCCGGACGCCCGGCGGACTTCACCGCCTATGTACTGGTCGGCGACGAGACCTGGACCTTTGCGCGGGCCGACGCGATTTTCGCGTCAGGCCTCAACGAGCCGGTCGAAACCGCGTTTGAAAAGCTCAACCTCAGCGCCGGGATCTGCGAGCTGAGCCGCGTGATTTCAATCGGCGCGGCCTCGGTTGAAGGCACGTCGGCGCAGAACACGTTCCTGTCGCATGCGCGCGGGCACGCGCTGAAGTCTGCGATTGCCGCGAACCTGCCGTGCGAGGCCGGCACCTTGCCGGCCAGTGTGCTGGATCTGGGCTACAACCGGCAGCCGGTGACCTGCCCTGCCGGGGAAAGACTGTGCCCCGAGGCTTCGGCGCCGCAGCGCCCGATCGCGATGATCCTTGCCGATGCCGAAGATCCGGAGACGGACATTGCCGAAGCATTGCGCAACGGCATTGCCGAACACGAAGCGACCGGCGCCAGCGTCCTGCCCGGCGTCAAGGTGTCGGATTATTCGGCGTTCGACCTGCGCTGAGGCGCGGTCAATCGTGGATCTTGGTCGTCTGGCGGACAAGGCCGAGCGGCAAGGCCGTGGTCTTCTTGGCGACGCGGATCACGATGCGTGACTGGACATCCGAGACCAGCTTCGAGCCGAGCAGCTTGTCGCGCAGGAAATTGTCATAGGCGTGCATGTCGGTCGTCACGATATGCATCATGTAATCGACGGCGCCCGTCACGGTCATGCACTCGATCACTTCCGGCCAGGCCTGCACGAGCGATTCGAAGGCTTCGAGATTCTCGCGGCTGGGCAGCGCGAGCTTGACGCTGGCGATGACCTGAAAATCGAGCCCGAGCGCATGATTGTTGATCAGCGTCACGCGGCCAAGAATGAACCCTGCCTCTTCCATGCGCTTGATCCGTCGCCAGCAGGGCGACGAGGACAGACCCACACGGTCTGCGATCTCGGCTACGGAAAGGCTCGCATCACGCTGGATCAGATCCAGAATCCGGGCATCGACGCTATCTAGTTCTTGGGACAATTATCCGTCATTTCAGCTGTTCGTGGAAATAATTGCCTTAAATTAGCAAAACTTGCGCAAGTTAGGCAAGCATTTTCGCGCGATTCGACCAATAATCTGCCTTACGCCAAATTCGGGATCGCACGCCATGAAACACCGTGAAGTCACGCTGGACGACAAATATGATCTTGTCGAGGGCAAGGCTTACATGACGGGCATCCAGGCGCTGGTCCGCCTGCCGCTTGATCGCAAGCGGATGGACCGCGCCGCCGGACACAATACCGGGGGCTTCATCTCCGGCTATCGCGGCTCACCGCTCGGCGGATATGACCAGCAGCTGCGCGCCGCGCAGAAATGGCTCGATGCCCATGACATCCGGTTCTGGGAAGGCCTCAACGAAGACCTCGGCGCCACGGCCGTCTGGGGCTCGCAGCAGCTGGGCCTTTTCCCGGGTGCGAAATATGAGGGCCTGTTCGGCATCTGGTATGGCAAGGCCCCCGGGGTCGACCGGACCGGCGACGTCTTCAAGCACGCCAACGCGGCCGGCACATCGGCGCTGGGCGGTGTGCTTGCGGTCGTGGGCGACGACCATAACTGCAAATCCTCCACCCTGCCCTCGCAGTCTGAATACGCGATGCAGGATGCCGAAATCCCGACGCTCAACCCCGCCTCGATCCAGGACGTTCTGGACTATGGCATCCACGGCTGGGAGATGAGCCGCTTCTCCGGCGCCTGGGTCGGCCTCGTGGCCCTCGCCGACACGATGGATTCGGGCGCGGTGGTGAACGTGGACCTCGCGCGCTTTGCCCTCCAGCGGCCTGCCTTCGCGCTGCCGGAAGACGGTGTGCACATGCGCCGGGGCGATGTGCCGCTGAACAAGGAAGCGCGCCTGCGCCAGATCAAGCTGCCCGCCGCGCAGGCCTATGTGCGCGCCAACCGGCTGGACCACGTCATCCTTCCCTCGCCGAGGCCCCGCCTCGGCC
>JBGSOU010000067.1:0-1700 GCA_041739025.1 Hyphomonas sp. | reverse complement strand
ATGACCGGCCGGGCTATGGCGGCGCCGGGAAGTTCGCCGCCGATGCAGACGGCGCGCGCACCGGCGAGGAAGTCGCGCGGCATCTGCACGCGCTGCTCGCCGAAGCCGGGGTCAAGCCGCCCTACCTTCTGACCGGTCATTCCATCGGCGGGCTGTATATCCTGAGCTTCGCGAAGCTCTACCCGGATGAGGTCGCAGGTCTTGTGCTTGTGGATGGGCGTCCGGCAGGTTTCACCGCCGCCTGCGAGGCCAGCCGCTCTGGTCTCTGCACCCCGCCCGACGCCATGATCGCGCTGTTTCCGGCCAATCAGAAGGCCGAATTCAGGGGCGTGGCGGCCACCGAGGCCTTCGCTGCCCGGCCGGAAGATCTCGGCGACATTCCGGTCACCGTCATCTCGGCCGGCAAGGCCCCCGCCATGGTCGCCGGCGCGTTCCAACCGATCTGGGAAGCGATGCAGCAGGACTTCGCAGACCGCGCACGCCGCGGCCGGTACGTCCTCGCGGAGCGCCAGCAACACTACGTGCACCAGGAAAACCCCCGCCTCGTCGCCGCCGAAATCCGCCGCCTTCTGGCGCAAGGAAAAGCGCCTGGAACCTGATCGGCGGGCCGCTGGACGCCGGCCGTGAGCCCGCCCCTACCTCATCTTCGAAATCTTGAGCTTGTCGATCTTGGCGCGCGCCTACACCCATTCTTCGCTACGGGTCAGCGCCTTGCTGATGACGTTCAGGCTAAGACAATGGCAGGTAAGGATCATCCCGGCCAACCTCTCTCCGGCTGACCGGGCAAAGGATAGGTTTGGGCCTTGCGCTGCCGCCGGAGCGCCCGCAAACCTGCGGCCCGGGCGTCTCCTGATTTGACGCTGCGGGAAGGCATGATAGCATCGAGGGATGGAGAAAGCAGCAAACTCGCCGGCTGTTCCGCCACTTGGTGCGCACGCCGACCATGTGCGCTCGGTCGCCGCTTCCCGCACCGCTGCAGCCCGATCTGCCATTGCGGCCTCCTGGGTGCGGTCGCTGACGACACATGGCCTCGCCCCCGAAGCCGCCCCGCGTGATGTGCGCGTCGGCGAGGATTTTCTGGTCCGGCGCCGCGAGGCGCTGGGACGCATGCTGTCCATCTCCAATCCGGTGATGGACCGCCTCCATGCCAGCCTCCGTCTCACCGGTTGCAGTATCCTTCTGTGTGATACCGGCGGCATCGTGCTGGACCAGCGCACGCCGGAAGCGGATGAAGGCCTGTTCCGTTCGGCCGGTCTCTGGAAGGGCGCTGACTGGTCGGAAGCGGTACAAGGCACAAACGGCATCGGCACCTGCATTGCCGAAGAGCGCGTCATCACGGTTTTCCGCGATCAGCATTTCCACGCCAGCAACACGGTCATGGCCTGCATGGGCGCGCCGGTATTCGACGAGCTGGGAGAGCTGGCGGCGGTTCTGGACATTTCGTCCTGCCGGTCGGATCTGACAGCGCCGTTCGCCGCCCTGATCGCACAAACGGTTGCGGAAGCGGCACGCCAGATCGAGGCAGACCATTTCCAGAGCGTCTTCGCCGATCATCGCATTGTCCGCGGAACCGGGGATGGCCAGCGCGGCGCGGTCTTGTTTGCCGTGGACTCGGACGATCTCGTCGTCGGCGCGACACGGGCAGCCCGGCAGACCTACGGGCTGGGCGAGGGCCCCCTGGCGGCGCACCGGCCGGCCGG
>JBGSOU010000053.1:0-2141 GCA_041739025.1 Hyphomonas sp. | reverse complement strand
CTGTGCCGCTGGTGTGCGATTTCCGGTCGGCGGACGTGGAGGCGGGCGGGCAGGGCGCGCCACTGGCACCGGCCTATCATGGCGCGCTGATGACCCGTCTCGGCTGCGAGGCGGCGGTCGTCCTGAACCTCGGGGGAGTGGCCAACATCACGGCACGGCTCGCCGATGGCACCCTGATCGCCTGCGATACCGGCCCGGCCAACGGGCCGATCGACGAATGGGTGGAGCGCCACGGCAAAGGCACCCACGATGCCGGCGGCAAACTCGCCTTGGCCGGCAAGGTGGACACGGCACGATTGGCGCGGCTGATGAGCCATTCCTGGTTTTCCGAGACGCTGCCCAAATCGCTCGACCGGTATGATTTCAATGCAGGCATGGCCGAAGGCCTGTCCCTTGAGGATGGCGCCGCGACGCTGACGGCGTTCTCGGCAGCGGCGGTTGCGGCCGGCATTGATCAGCTCCCGGAAAAACCGGCGCGCGTGATCGCGTGCGGCGGCGGGCGGCACAATCCGGCGTTCATGGCCGCGCTGCGCGGTGCACTGCCCTGCAAGCTGATGTCGGCCGAGGCGGCGGGATGGCGCGGTGATTCCATCGAGGCTGAAGCCTTCGCCTATCTCGCCGCGCGCCGCATGCGGGAATTGCCCCTCAGCTGGCCAATGACGACGGGCGTACCCGCGCCGATGACGGGCGGGCAGGTGTTCGCCTAGGGGCTCGCCAGGCTGTTCAAGCTTTCGCCCTCAAGCCGGTAGATCGTCCATTCGTCCATCGGCTTGGCGCCGAGGGAAAGGTAGAAGTCGATCGACGGCTGGTTCCAGTCGAGTACGGACCATTCGAGGCGTCCGCAGCCGCGCTCCAGCGCGATCTCTGCGAGCCGGGCCAGCAACGCCTTGCCATAGCCCCTGCCGCGCTGGGCGGGGTCCACGAACAGGTCTTCGAGGTAGATGCCGGGTTTGGCGAGGAAGGTCGAAAAGTTATGGAAGAAGAGGGCGAAGCCGTGGGCGGCGCCGGCCTCGTCTTCGATCAGCAGGACTTCCGCATAGGGCCGGGGACCAAACAGGTATCGTTCCAGCGACGCGGCATCCGCCACGCAGGCATGGCTGAGCTTTTCATACGCGGCGAGGGCGCGGATGAAGCGCAGGATCGTTTCGGTGTCCTGCGCTTCGGCAAACCTGATCCGTGCCATCCGGCCGGCTCCTATTCTTCGAAGTCTTCCTCGTCTTCGACGACGTCGGCCTCCACGCCTTCTTCAGCTTCAAGGCGGAGCTTGTTCTCGGCCTCGTCGAGGCGGCGCAGCAGGTAATCCTCGCAGACGCCGATCAGCTCGTCGCGCTTGTCCACGTAGAAGTGGTTGGCGCCCTTGATCTTCGCACGGTCAACCTTGTGGCCCTTCTGCACGCGAACCTTGGTCAGTGCGCGCTCGACGTCTTCCGGCGTCGCGATCGTGTCGGCGTCGCCGGTGACGATCAGGCCCGAAGCCGGGCAAGGCGCGAGGAAGGAGAGGTCGTAGTGGTTGGCCGGGGGGGAGACGGCCAGGAACCCGTCGATCTCCGGACGGCGCATCAGCAATTGCAGTGTGATCCATGCCCCGAAGGAATAGCCGGCACACCAGACGAGACGCGGGCTTTCCGACAGGTTTTCGAGATAGTCGAGCACATAGGCGGCATCTTCAAGCTCGCCGATGCCCTGATCATAGACGCCCTGCGAGCGGCCGACGCCTCGCGAATTGTATCGCAAAACGCCGAAACCGTGCCGTTCGAACAACTGGTAAAGCATGATCGTGACCGGATCCTGCATGGTTCCGCCCGCTTTCGGGTGCGGATGGAGGATCAGCGCAATCGGCGCGCCCGGATATGGGGGCTCAGTGTACCGCGCTTCGATCCGCCCCTGGGGGCCCGGAATGATGATTTCTGCCATCTGATCCTCGGTTTTTTCAAGTGAAGCGGGCGAGATAGGCCAAATCGTCCGGCAAATGCAAATTTTTCTGCAGGGTGCGGCCTTGGCCGGAAAAGCCTATATAGGGAGGCATGATCTTTGCCGACTATAACGCCACCGCCCCGATGCGGCCGGAATCCCGCGAGGCCATGCTCGCGGCGCTGGGCCTTGGCGCGGCCAATCCGTCCTCGGTTCACCGCGCCGGCCGG
>JBGSOU010000043.1:0-2393 GCA_041739025.1 Hyphomonas sp. | reverse complement strand
ACGAGGTCGAGTTCGAAGGCCGCCGCCGCGACCGCGAGGCCCGCGTCACCTGCGAAATCCGCCGCGGCGGCGTGGTCAGCCTCGAAGGCCTGCCGCGCCCCCACAGGGGTCCGCCGCCCCGCCGGGGCTGGTAACCCAACGTAACCCTTGAAGCTCCTGCCGCGCCCCGGACCGGACATCCGGGGCGCAACCGTTTTTGTGTCGCGCTGCACCAGCTTGCCAACCCCGCCCGAGGGGCTATCAGTCTTCCCGGCAGATTCCAGAACACTTTTCCATCGGAGCACCGGTCATGCAGAAATTCATCGAGGACCTTGAAGCCCGGCGCGAAGCGGCCCGTCTCGGCGGCGGCGTCAAGCGCATCGAGGCCCAGCATGCCAAGGGCAAGCTGACCGCGCGCGAGCGCGTTTCGGTCCTGCTCGATGAAGGCAGCTTCGAGGAATACGACATGTTCGTCGAGCATCGCTGCGCCGATTTCGACATGGCTGACCAGAAGATCCCGGGCGACGGCGTCGTCACCGGGCAGGGCACCATCAATGGCCGCCTGGTGTATGTCTTCTCGAAGGATTTCACCGTGTTCGGTGGCTCGCTCAGCCGCGCTCATGCCGAGAAGATCGTCAAGGTCCAGCAGATGGCGGTGCGCAACGGCGCGCCGGTGATCGGCCTGTTCGACGCTGGCGGCGCCCGCATCCAGGAAGGCGTGGACAGCCTGGCGGGGTATGCCGACATCTTCATGGAGAACGTGCTCTCCTCCGGCGTCATCCCGCAGATCTCCGTCATCATGGGCCCCTGCGCCGGCGGCGATGTCTATTCGCCCGCGATGACCGACTTCATCTTCATGGTGAAGGATACCTCCTACATGTACGTGACCGGTCCGGATGTCGTGAAGACCGTGACCAACGAGGAAGTGACCCACGAGACCCTCGGCGGCGCCTCGGTGCACGCCAAGAAATCCGGCGTCGTCGACGGCGCGTTCGAGAATGACATCGAGGCGCTGATCCAGATGCGCCGCCTGATCGACTTCCTGCCGGCCTCAAACCGCGACGCGGTGCCCGTGCGGCCGATGCATGACGTGTTCGATCGCCAGGAGACGAGCCTCGACACGCTGATCCCGCCGAACCCGAACACGCCGTATGACATGAAGGAACTGATCACCAAGGTGGTCGACGAGGGCGACTTCTTCGAGATCAGCCCGCAATTCGGCGGCAACATCATCTGCGGCTTCGGCCGGATCGAGGGCTCGACCGTCGGCGTCGTCGCCAACCAGCCGATGACCCTGGCCGGCGTGCTCGACATCGACGCGAGCCGCAAGGCGGCGCGGTTCGTGCGCTTCTGCGATTGCTTCAACATCCCGCTGGTGACGTTTGTGGACGTCCCCGGCTTCATGCCGGGCACCAAGCAGGAATATGGCGGCCTGATCAAGCACGGCGCGAAACTGCTCTTCGCCTATGCCGAGGCGACCGTGCCGAAGGTGACCGTCATTACACGGAAGGCCTATGGCGGCGCGTATGACGTGATGAGTTCCAAGCACCTTCGCGGCGACGTCAACTATGCCTGGCCCACGGCCGAAATCGCCGTGATGGGCGCCAAGGGCGCGGTCGAGATCATCTTCCGCAAGGAAGCCGGCGACCCGGAAAAACTCGCCGCCCGCACCAAGGAATACGAAGAAAACTTCGCCAATCCCTATGTCGCCGCGAAGAAGGGCTATGTCGACGACATCATCATGCCCCACAACACCCGCCGCCGCGTGGCCAAATCCCTCCGCACCCTGAAGAACAAGAAGCTGACGAACCCCTGGAAGAAGCACGACAACATTCCGCTGTAGGGTCAATCCAACCCGGCCTCTCTTCTGCCGCTCGCTCCGGCGAACATGCGCCGCATTGCGGACGGCGCATCCTGAGCGAAGTCGAAGGAGAGCCGGTGCGGGGTGAGGGTATGGCTTGGCCATCCTTCGACTTCGCTCAGGATGAGCGGAGTTCTGTTTGGAGCTGCTTTCAGTCCTTCAGGTTCCGCCCTCGGTGTGCCGTCATCCCGGAAAGTGCGCAGCACTTGTCCGGGACACGGGATTTATTCCGTCCACGCAGAAAATCCCGGGATGCCGACCCTGTCGTTTGGGGCGAAGAGTGCGCGGCGCTCACCCCCGCATCAGCTCGCCCATCGCTTTCGCCGCCTTGACCGCAAAGGGCCGCGCCGAAGGGAAGGTTTCGGTGACCGAGAAATAGATGTGCACCATGCCTTCGGCGACCATCAGCTGGGTCGGCACGCCGGAGGATTCCAGATGGCGCGCCATGGCGACGCCCTCGTCATGCAGCACGTCGATTTCGGCCGGGGCGATGATCGATGGCGGCAGGCCCGAGACATCGGCGCCGAGGAAGTTCAGCGCCGGGTCGCTGGCA
>JBGSOU010000038.1:0-1642 GCA_041739025.1 Hyphomonas sp. | reverse complement strand
GAGGCCTTCGGCGCGCTCGCGGGGCTTGCCGGCAAGACCTGGCGGAGCGAAGCGGTGGGGGAGGCTGGCGGTGGCCCGGCCGACATTTCGGCCTGGAGCTGGGACCTTGGCGGCCGCGTTCTGGTCAATCGCCATGCGCTCGAAGACGGCTCCTATGGCGGCGTCACCTATGTCTACGAGAACGGCCAGACCGGCAGCCTTGACTATGTCTACGTCACCAGCGCGGGCTTCCATACGACCGGCAATTTTGTCCTCGGCGAAGATGCCAGCTGGACCGCCGAGGAAGCGGTCACCGGCCATGACACGATCACCCATGTGCGCTCCACGGGCCGCATCCTGCCGGACGGCCGCATGGCGATGACGTCTGAATATCTGGTCAAGGACGTCTGGTCGCCCGGCCGCAATGTGGTCTACCTGCCGGTTACCGCAAAGCTCCCCCGGATCACCGGCAAGCCTGCCGGATGAAGGGGCGTTTCTTCGACCCATCCGAAGTTGCGCGGGCTTACCGCGATCCACTCTCCTGGGTCAGTCTGTCGGTGGATCTGCTGCCCGTCCTGGCCGTGTTCGCATTTGGCTGGGCGGCGACCCCTCTGGTCGCGCTCTACTGGCTCGAAAATCTCGTCATCGGCGTGTTCACCATCGCGCGCATGGTCGGCACAGCCCTTGCGTCCGCGGTCAACCTGGTGATGGCGACCCTCACGGTGCCGTTCTTTTTCTTTCACTACGGCATGTTCTGCTTCGGACACGGCGTTTTCCTGCAGGCCTTCGCCACCGGCGGGGGCGCAGGCCCGCCCGACCCGGCCGGACTGATCCGCTGGGCGCTCGCAACGGCGCCCGAGATGCTGTGGTTCGTGGGCGCGATCGCGGCGGTCAGCGGCCTCTATCTGGTGGTCGACTTCTTCGGGCGGGGCGACTACCGGACCAGCAATCCCGGCGCCGAAATGTTCTCGCCGTATGGCCGGATCATCACGCTGCACGTGGCCATCATCCTCGGCGCCGCTGTTGCGTTCACGATGGATGAGCCGCTGGTGGGCGTGCTGCTCCTGATCTTCATCCGCGTCGCCTTCGGCGTCGTCCTGACCGTCCTCAGGCGCCGCAAGCGAGACGCCGCGCCTGATACGGTCGCTCCCCCGGCATGAACCCCATCCTCATCCTCGACTATGCCGGCATCGCGCTGTTTGCAGCGACCGGCGCGCTGGCGGCGTCGCGCAAGCAGCTGGACATCATCGGTTTCCTTTTCTTCGCCGGCCTGACGGCGGTCGGAGGCGGCACGGTGCGCGACCTCATCCTTGGCGTGCCGGTCTTCTGGGTCGAGGACCCCGGCTATCTCGTGGTATGCGCGGTGACGGCGGTGATTGTGTACCTGACGGCCCACCTGTTCGAGTCCCGGTACAAGCTTCTGCTCTGGCTCGATGCGGTAGGGCTCGCGGCCTATTGTGTGTTCGGCGCCTGGAAGGGGCTGGAAGTGACCGGCTCGCCTGTGGTCGCCGTCGTGATGGGGGTGCTGACGGCAACCTTCGGCGGCGTGCTGCGCGACCAGCTGGCAGGCGAGCCCTCGGTGCTGCTGCGCCCCGAAATCTACATCACCTGCGCACTGGCCGGGGCCGCGCTGTTTACCGGCCTCGACCAGGCCGGCTTGCCG
>JBGSOU010000597.1:0-1508 GCA_041739025.1 Hyphomonas sp. | reverse complement strand
CGCACTGCTTCACCTGCGGCAAGGAATCGGCGGCGGCTACGCGCGTCTCCCGCGCGCTGGCGGCACACGGGTTTGCGGTGCTGCGGTTTGACTTTGCCGGCATCGGCCATTCGGACGGCGCCTTTTCCGATACGACATTCTCCTCCAACGTCGACGACCTCGTCGCCGCTGCGGACTTTGTCCGCTCCGCCTACGGAGCACCGTCCCTTTTGATTGGCCACAGCCTGGGCGGGGCAGCCGTGCTGGCGGCGGCCGGGCGGATCGAAGACGCAGCGGCGGTGGTGACAATCGGCGCGCCGGCCGATGTGGCGCATGTCGAGCAGAACTTTGCCGCAGCGGTGGAGACCATCGAGGCCCACGGCGCGGCGGACGTGAAACTGGGCGGCCAGGCCTTCACCCTCCGGCGCGAATGGCTTGAGGACATCCGCAACCAGCCCCAGATGGAGCGCATCACCGGATTGCGAAAGGCCCTGCTCGTCCTCCACGCGCCGGGCGACGCGGTCGTGGGCATCGACAATGCCACCCTGATCTTCCGGGCGGCAAAGCACCCGAAGAGTTTCGTTTCGCTGGACACCGCCGACCATTTCCTGACGCGTCCCGAGGACGCCGCCTACGCCGCAGAAGTGATCGCCGGATGGTCGGCGCGCTATGTGCCGATGCTGGCGGCGCCGGCGCATCCCGAAGGGCATGTCGTTGCGGAGGAAACCGGGGACGGTCCGTACGCGAACCTCATCCGCTCGGGCCGGCACATGCTGCTGGCCGACGAGCCGAAGGATTTCGGCGGACAGGACATGGGTCCCTCGCCGTATGACCTGCTCGCCGCCAGCCTTGCAGCCTGCAAGTCGATGACCCTGCGCATGTATGCCAACCAGAAGAGCTGGGACGTGACGCGGATCGCGGTCAGCGTGAAGCATGAAAAGGTCCACGCGGAAGACTGTGCCACTTGTGAAGCCAGTGCCAGCAAGATCGACACATTCACGGTTTCGATCACGCTGGAGGGCCGTCTCGACGAGGCGCAGCGCGCCCGGTTGATCGAGATTTCGGAAAAATGCCCGGTGCATCGCACCCTGTCGAGCCACGTCGACATCCGCACCATCGCCTGATCCGCCTCCCTCGGCATGGTTGACGCAGAAACTTTATCCGTATAGTTTCCACGTCAACTATGGAGGCGCCGTGTCCCGCTTGAAACCCGTGTCCGGACTTGAAGATCATCTCGGGTTCTGGTTGCGCCGCGTGTCAAACGCGGTGTCGCAGGCTTTTGAAGCCCGGCTTCAGACCCAAGGCGTCACGGTCGCCGAATGGGTGATGCTGCGCAGTCTGTATGATGCGCCCGCGCAAGCGCCGAGCCTGCTGGCCGGAAAGATGGGGATGACCAAAGGTGGCATCACCAAGCTCGCCGACCGGCTGATCGCCCGCGCCCTCGTCGTGCGCCGTCCGGACCCGGAGGATGCGCGGGCGCAGACCCTTTGCTTGACACCGGCGGGCGAGCACCTTGTACCGCACCTCGC
>JBGSOU010000584.1:0-1595 GCA_041739025.1 Hyphomonas sp. | reverse complement strand
GGCGTCAGGGCGGCGGGCCGGAACGGTCACGCGGGCGTCGGCGCCTGCCAGCGCGCGGACTGTCTCGAGGCCGATGCCGGAATACCCGCCCGTGACAATGACGTTCTTGCCGGACAGGTCGATGCCGCGAACAATCTCGGCGGCGGTGCTCTTGGCGGGAAAGCCGGATCCGATCGGAGTCTGGTCCTGGGCTGCCATGACGTGTGTCCTTCCTCTGGTCTCTTGTTGCGAATGAGGTTAGCGGGAGGAACGCACAGGAGCTACTGCTATCTCTGCAGCAGGCTGCCCCCGCGCTGCCCCATTCTTTCCCTATGCTGACCTCACCGAAAGGAGACCGGACCCATGAAACTGAATCTGTTGCTCGGAGCCGTTCTTATGAGCGGCGCGCTTGCCCTGCCCGCCTCGGCCCAGTTTGGCCAGGTTGAGCGGTCGCAGGCTGAAATCGCGCTGGAGCAGGCACAGGACCGCCAGACGAAACAGAAACTCGCCCGCGATGCGGCGGCTGAGGCCTGCGCCTCGAAACAGATCGACAGTTGTTTCAAGCTGGCGGACATGCAGCGCACCGGGTCCGGTGGCCCGCAGGATCTCGCGGCGGCAGCCAAAACGTACAAGATTGTATGCGAGGCGAAAGACGGGCGCGGCTGCGCGGGGCTGGCCTACCTGACGGTCCAGGGACGCGGCGTCGCCAAGAACCAGACCGAGGGGCGCGCCCTTTACAAGCAGGCTTGCGATTACGGCGATGTGAGCGGCTGTGCGGCCTATGGCAACATGGCCTTCACGGGCGCCGGCGGGCGCAAGGATACGGTTGCGGGAACGCAGGCGCTGACCAATGCCTGTGACCGGGACTACGAATGGGCCTGCACGCGGATGCGCGATCTGGGCGTGTTCAATCCGGACGACAATTCGTTTGATCGCCTGAAGGACATTCGCGGCTGATCAGCCGGCGGCGGTGATCTGCGGTTCGCCGGCATCGCTTGCGATCTCGCTCCGTGCGGGCGTCAGCGGCGCAACATTCGAGAGGTCCGGCACCGAGGCGGCCTTGTTGATGTGCGCAACCGTGCGCTCCGGCGCGATCAGCAGGTCGGCGCTGACCAGCGTGCGTTCTTCCACCCGCATCGACGGCGAGTAGGCGAAGCCTTCGAGGCGTCCGCCCACGCAGACTTCAAGGCTGCGGCTGGCTTCGATGTCACCGGACACCGCGCCGTGAATGATCAGGGTGGCCGCGCGGACGCGCCCTTCGATCTTGCCGGTGGCTTCCACCAGGATCAGGTCGTCGGATTCGACCTCGCCGCGGATTTCGGCGCCAATGATGACCGGGCCGGAGAACCGGAACTTGCCTTCGAAACGCCCGCCCGCAGCAATCGAGTTGCCGAGGCCGGCCTTGCCGGGCTTGGTTGCGGGTCCAGTCATTTGCGGTGTGGTTGCCATTGCCCGTGTCCTTTTTTGCGCCCTGATCGAAGGTTAACCTATTGTTAACGAAAGAAGAAGGGTTCCCGCCGGATGCTTGCAAGAATTGTGCGGACTTTTGAGCGGCTTGCCGGAGCGGCGCTTGGGCTGGCGCTCCTGGCGGCGTGCAGCCCGGCGCCCGGCAGGGA
>JBGSOU010000574.1:0-8630 GCA_041739025.1 Hyphomonas sp. | reverse complement strand
GCCATGAGCGCGCTCGCCAGGGTCCGCCGATACGGCGCGCGCGCGCTGACGCCTGTCTTCCTTGCGGGCGCGCTTCTTGTGGGCGGCGCGAGCCTTGAGGGCGAATTTGCCCAGGCCCTCCTGTTTGCGATCAGCGGTCTCGTGCTGGCCGGCCTGTCGGTCTTGGCCGGGGCGTGGTGGAAAGGCGCTGCCGCCACCGCGCTGGTCTTCTTTGCCGGTCTGGCCGCGCTGCTTGTGGCCCAGCTCCTTCCGCTCCCGGATCTGTCTGATCTTCCCGGCCGGCCCGAGGCGCGCGCCAGCCTTGAGGCGCTGGGGCTTGCCCCGAGGGTTTCCACGCTCAGCCTTGCGCCGGAGGCGACTTTTGCCGGTCTCCTGGCTTTTTTTGCGCCGCTCGCCGGCTTTGCGCTGGTCGCGGCGGTGAAATGGAGCCGGGGCGCGGGCCTTCTCAAATGGGCGATTCCCGTGCTCGGCGCGTCAAGCGCGCTTCTGGGGCTGGCACAGGTCATTCTCGGCAAGGCCTATCCGGAACTCTATTTCTACGACTTCACGGCGCGCGGGATGCCGGTCGGCGTGTTTTCGAACCCCAACCATCAGGCCAGTTTCCTCCTGATGTGCCTGCCCTTTGTCGGCGTTCTTGCGGCAGAGCTGCGCCGCGACTGGGAGGGCAGCGACGAGGATGTGGCCCTCGCGCTTGTCTCGGGCGTCCTCGGCCTTGTGATCCTCACCGGGATTCTCGGCGCCGGGTCGGCGGCCGGCTATCTTCTGCTCGCGCCGGTGCTCATCCTGACGCTGGTTCTGGTCTTCGCCGGCCGGGCGAAGTCCGGCGGCGGCGGTTGGGCGGGCCTTGCCGGGCTCGGCGTCCTGCCGCTGGTCTTTGCCTTTGCCGCGCTCGTCGTCTTTTCCAGCCCGCGTCTGTCCGGGCTCGGATATACTTCGTTTGACGACGGTCCGGCCTCACGCGTCGGGATCAACCGTGTGTCATCAAAAATGATCGAGGATCACTGGCTCGCCGGCACGGGGCTTGGAACCTACGAGGATGTATTCCGGCTCTACGAGGATCCTGAGACGGTTTCGAACACGTACATCGCGCATGCGCACAATGACTATTTTGAGTGGGTGATCGAGACCGGGCTTGCCGGCAGCGTTCTGCTCGGCCTGTTCCTTGTCTGGTGGCTGTTTCATTTTTCCCGTCTCTGGACGCGGTCTAAATCCGACGCGCTGCGGATCCGAAGGGCAGCGTCGATCGCCTGCCTCGTTCCGGTGCTTCACAGCCTCGTCGACTATCCCTTGCGCACGCCGGCGATTGCCGTTCTGGCGGCCATGTGCCTTGCCCTGATGATCGTGCCCCGCGCCAAATCCGAAGCCCCGCTGCCTGAAAGCCCGCAGGCCGAGCCTGAGGCGCTGCGCACCGTGACGCTCTGAACGCGGTCAGCGCCGGCGCGGCAGATCACGCAAGGTCTCGGACCAGCGGTCGAAGATCGCCTCGCGCCGCGCAGTCGCCTCAAGGAAGGCGCGTGCGTTGCGGCCCATGGCCTGCGTGCGGCGCATGTCGGAGCTGAGCGAGAGGACGGCGGCCGCAAAGGCGTCGGGCGCGCCGATCGGGACGCAGAATCCGAACTGGTGCGACCGGGCCCATTGGCCGATATCGCCGTCCGGGTCGCCGACCATGATCAAAGGCCGGCCCGCGGCTGCGATCCCGTAGAGCTTGCTGGGCAGGATCAGGCCTTCGAGCGCGGGCTGGAGCGAGACCCAGTGCACGTCGGGCACCGAGAGGGACCGGGCGAGGTCGGCGCGGGGTTGGTAAGGCCGTGTGACGATCGAGGTCAGGCCTCGCGCGGCCGCTTCGGTCTCGAGCATCCCCCTCAGATGGCCGCCGCCGACAAACAGGAAGCGGATCTCCGGCCGGTCCTTCAGCCGCTCGGCGGCGCCAAGAAAGGTTGAGAGGTCGTGGGCGCGGCCGAGGTTTCCGGAATAGCCGACCACAAAGTCGGTCTCCAGAAATCCCCATTGCGCGCGCAAGGGGTTGGCGGCCGGATCGACCGGCTGGATCGCCTCATCATCGCAGAAGTTCTGGATCTCGGTGATCTGCCGGGACGCAACGCCAAAGGCGGCCACCTGGTGCGCCATCCCGGGGCCGATCACGACATTGAGATCGGCGCGCCGCAATGACAGGTCACGCAAGAAGCCCGCGACCCTTCCGGCCGGGCCTCTGGCGACGGCGAGCCCCAATTCGGCCGCCGTTTCCGGGAAGATGTCCTGCAGCCAGTTGACGCGCCGCGCGCCTTTCAGGCGCGCCGCAATGCCGAGCGGGACCGACAGGAGCGGCGGGTCGGTCTTGATGACGACGATATCGCCGCGCCGGGCCTGCGACAGGAGCGCAAGGAAGCTCGAGACGTAGAAGGACAGGTAGTCGAACGCCCGGCCGATCAGGTTCGAGCGGCCGTAGCGTGTCGTTTTTACACGGAGGATTTTCACGCCCTCGTGCACGCCCTGCGCCGGATAGGATAAGGATGGGTCGTCATAGCTGAGGCGCGAAGTCAGTACCCTGACGTCCCAGCCGCGGGCCACAAGGCCAACCGTCACATCGGTGAGCATTTGCGATGTGGCGCTATGATCTGGATGATAGAAGCGGTTTGCAAAGATCACGCGCCTGGAGGGACCTCGCTCAAGTGTCATTCGCCGCCATCCTGTCTGCGCGCTCGCGCGCGCTGGTTGAGCGCAAGTCGAAGGCGGTAAGCGGCGAGCGGGAACATGCCCGCAAGCAGCCCGAGAATATTGGCGGCAAGATCTTCCAGGGAGGCCTCGCGTCCGGTGAAGGTCTGGCCAAGTTCGAGGCCTGCGCCGATGATCAGCAAGGCGAGCAGCGACCAGACAAGGGGAAGGCGCGGAAAGGCGGCGACGGCAAGCGGGCCGAGCAGGAAGAAGGCTCCGAAATGGCCGTACTTGTCATTTGCGTTGTTGGAGAAGAGGCCGAAGTCGGTGCCGGGCGGAGAGAGCGCAAGGACTGCAAAGAGTGCGAGCGCTGCCAGGAAAACAACTGCGCAGAAGACCTGAAAAATGCGGATCACGGGAAGTTCGCTCTGGCTTGCTGCGGGTGCGCGTTGTATCCAGCATCCAGGCCCCGGCGGCAACCTCCGGATACGTCGCAGGGGCTCTGGCGGGGATTTTTGCACATCAGGTAAGCAGGCGCCCGTTTGTGACGCCGTGATGACGAGGGACGATCATGAGTAAGCCGAAAACCGCCCTGATTACAGGCGTCACGGGCCAGGACGGGGCCTATCTGGCGCGCCTGCTTCTGGGCAAGGGGTATGATGTGCATGGCATCAAGCGGCGTTCCTCGAGCTTCAATACCGGACGTATCGAAGACATCTACGAAGACCCGCATGTTGAAAACCAGAGGTTTCGACTCCATTACGGGGACATGACCGATGCGACGAACCTGATCCGGATCGTGCAGCAAACCCAGCCCGATGAAATCTACAACCTCGCGGCCCAGAGCCATGTGCAGGTGAGCTTCGAGACGCCGGAGTATACCGCCAATTCGGACGCGGTCGGCGCCCTGCGCCTTCTCGAGGCGATCCGGATCCTCGGCATGGAAAAGACCTGCCGTTTCTACCAGGCTTCGACATCCGAGCTTTACGGTCTCGTCCAGGAAGTACCGCAGTCGGAGACGACGCCCTTCTATCCGCGCTCGCCTTATGCGGCCGCCAAACTTTACGCCTACTGGATCGTGGTGAATTACCGCGAGGCCTATGGCATGCATGCCTCCAACGGAATCCTGTTCAATCATGAAAGCCCGCTCAGGGGGGAGACGTTCGTCACGCGCAAGATCACGCGCGCGGCAGCAGCGATCCGGCTCGGCAAACAGGACAGGCTCTACCTCGGCAATCTCGATGCCCAGCGCGACTGGGGGCACGCGAAAGAATATGTTGAGGGCATGTGGCTGATGTTGCAGCAGGATGTGGCCGATGACTATGTTCTCGCCACCGGCGCGACGACGCGGGTCAGGACATTTGTCGAATGGGCTTTTGCAGATGCCGGGTTTGAACTCGACTGGACGGGGCAGGGCGTCGCCGAAAAGGGGTATTGCCGCAAGACGGGGCGGTGCCTTGTCGAGGTTGATCCGCGCTATTTCCGTCCGACCGAAGTCGATCTCCTTCTGGGAGACCCTTCGAAGGCGAAGCGGAAACTCGGCTGGACGCACAAGACGTCCGTCCGCGACCTTGCGCGCGAAATGGTCGAGGAGGACCTGCGCGTGATGCAGACGTCGACCGTCATGAAGGATGCCTGACATGTATGACCTCTCGGGCAAGAGAATCTTTGTGGCGGGTCATCGCGGCATGGTTGGCAGCGCGGTTGTGCGCAGGCTGGCGGCCGAAGATTGCGAGGTCATCACCGCTGGACGCGGCGAGGTGGATCTGATGCGGCAGGCTGAGGTCGAGGCCTTCCTGCTGGCCTCGCGTCCGGACGCGGTTGTCATGGCCGCCGCCAAGGTGGGCGGCATCCTCGCCAACGACACCTTTCCGGCGGACTTTCTTTACAACAATCTGATGATCGAGGCGAACATCACGGCCGCAGCGCATGCCGCAGACGTGCCCCGGATGCTCTTCCTCGGCTCCTCGTGCATCTATCCCAGGCTGGCGGAACAACCGATCCGGGAGGAAGCGCTTCTGACCGGCGCGCTCGAGCCGACCAATGAATGGTATGCGATTGCAAAGATCGCCGGCATCAAGCTCGCCCAGGCATTCCGTCGCCAATATGGGCGCGATTACATTTCGGCGATGCCGACCAACCTCTATGGCCCAGGGGACAACTTCGATCTCCAATCCAGCCACGTCCTTCCTGCGCTGATGCGGAAGGTCCATGAGGCGAAGCGCCGGGGCGAGCCGTCAATCACCGTCTGGGGGACTGGATCGCCGCGGCGCGAGTTTCTGCATGCTGATGATTGTGCGGACGCTCTTGTCTTCCTCCTGAAGACCTATTCCGGAGAAGACCATGTCAATGTCGGCTCCGGATCCGACATTACGATCTTGGAGCTGACGCAGCTCATCTGCGATATCATCGGCTACCGTGGCGGCATCGAGCATGACCTGTCTAAGCCTGACGGTACGCCGCGCAAGCTGATGTCGGCCGACCGGCTGCGCGCGATGGGCTGGTCGCCGTCGATCACGCTCGAGAACGGGATTGAAACAACCTATGCCTGGTTTCTCGACAATGTGGCGCGTTGAGGCCTGCTGAGCGGCTCTACTTGGCGCCGTGCCCGGTGAGCATGACGCGGACAGTGTGAATGCAGATCAGGGCGTCGAGCCAGATCGAGAAATTTCTGACATAGTAAAAATCAAACTGCAGCTTGTCGCGCACATCGTCGACGCTGGTGACATGACCCTGCTTGACCTGCGCCCAGCCCGTGATCCCGGGGCGGACGATATGGCGGTAGGGATAGAAAGCGAGCTCGGATTCGTACCAGTTGGCGAGCCGGACGGTTTCCGGCCGAGGGCCGATCCAGCTCATCTCTCCGAGCAGGATGTTGAGGATCTGCGGCAGCTCATCGATCCGGGTCTTGCGAATGAAACGGCCAACCTTTGTGATGCGGGCGTCATCTGAAAGCGTCATGTCCTGTAAGGGATTGGTCGCCTCGGGCCCTGCCGCTCGCATCGAGCGAAACTTGTAGATCGTGAACGGACGGCCCCGGTAGCCCATGCGTGTCTGGCGGAACAGGGCGGGCCCTTTTGATTCCATCCGGATGGCAAGGCTGACGAGAAGCAAAAGCGGCCAAAGGAGAACCAGAGCCACAAGCGCCAGCAGGAAGTCGATGTAGAACTTCAGCGGCGCATAGATACTGTCGGGCGCCAGATGCCCGAACGAGTTTTCGGAGAGATGCTCGATCTCGACCTGGCCTTCGAGCGACTCTCTCAGCTGCTTGGCATTGAAGACGCGCCGGCCGGCAATCGCGGCCTCGGCAATGAAACGCTCCCAGGCGTCGTCTATGGCGCCGTCCGTCAGGTCGGCAACGATCGGCAGGTCCGGGTGCTTTCGGGCGTCTTCAGGGGAGGCGAAGCGGATCCAGTCGGCATAGGAAAGCTGCGTCAGCTGTTCGGTGCGCCCGCCCGGGATATAGCCAAAGGCTGGCCGGCGAAGCCGGATGGCAATGAAGCCGATGACAAAGAAGAAGGCGATCACGCCGGCGTAGCTGATCAGGAACTGTTGCCGGCTGAAATCCAGTCTGAGCGCAAAGAAGAGGGCCGCGACCGCCAGGTACGAACTTGTGAACGCCGGAACCGTGTTCATCAGCGCGGTCGTGCCCGGAAGGCTCGTGACCTTGCGGTAGAAGAGGATCCCAAGGAGGACGGCCATGACCGTGCCGATGTTGGTGTTTGAATAACTCAGGAAAGGATCGGACACGAACTCGTAGAGTTCGCGTATGGCATAGGCCCCGAAGACGCCGACGATCAGGGCCCCGATCAGCTGGAACCTTGCGCTGGCGAGGACGGCGCCGGCGCGCCGGTAGAGACGCTTGCGGGCAAGGCGCGCACTCTTGACCTCAAGCGGTTCGATGAACGCGTTCATGAGGCCGCGTCCTGGCGAGGTCTGCCGGCGCCCTGCGCCCGGTCTGCGGCGCGTTCGACGAGGACGGCGGCGCTGGCGGCGATATTCAGGCGGACGTCACGGGTCGCCATGTGGATCAGGAGCAGGATCCGGTCTCTTTCCGGCAGGCTCAGGACATCGCCGATCCAGTTGTCGAAGGCGCCGCCCATGACCCGGACACGGTCGCCGACCGCAATCGTTTCGGCCGATCCGGTGATTTCGCCGTTCTCGTCGGCGAGCGCCTTGAACCGTTCGATCAGACCGGCCGGCAGGGGGGCCGGCGTTTGACCGATCTTGATGATGCTCGCGACGCCATAAGTTGAGTCCACCGGACGCCAGCGCTGATGCGAGGCATCGAGCCGGACAAAGGTGTAGCCTGGAAACAGCGGCGAGAGGCGCCATTCCCGCCGGCGCGCATGGCGAACCGAGCGCGCCACGCGCGGCGTGAAAACTTCAAATCCTTGATTTTCAAGGTTTTTAACGGCGCGCCCCTCGGAATGAGGCTGCGTGCGCACAGCATACCAGCGCATGTTTTCCCCTCCCATGAACGCCCCCACCTCTACACTTAAGAAAGGTTGAACCATGCAGACTTGGGTTGCACAACCCCGTCACAAAACTTTGCCTTAACTCAGCGTCATCTGTTCGTGATCTTTGTCACGCTTGATTGCAGATTGGTCGTGCGTGATTATAAGTCGGGCGTTCCAGACAGAAGTTGGGAGCTGATGTGCGCCAGTGGTTTTCAGGAAAGCCCGGCCAGGCAAGACCGGTGGCTGGCAGCCTTGGCAAGCGGCTTTACGCCATCGGCGATGTGCATGGGTGCCATCAGCCGCTGGTTGATCTGCTCGCGCGTATAGAGGCCGATCATTCGGCCCGTCCGCCCAAGCCGTGTTTCGTCGTCTTTCTCGGCGATCTCATCGATCGCGGACCAGCCAGCCGGGAAGTGCTCGCGCTTCTTCGAACCCGTCCGCCCCGGTTCGCTGAGGTTCACGTCATCAGGGGCAATCACGAGGAGATGATGGTGCGTTGCCTGACCGGCGAGCCGGACCTCATCCCGGACTGGCTGCGCCATGGCGGACAGGCCTGCGCGGTCTCTTACGGCATCGACCCGGCAGTCCTGCACGACACCGATATCTACCGGCTCGAACACACGCTTCTGAGCCATATTCCGAAGGCGGACATCGACTATCTCGCCCGCGCGGTCGATCAGGTCCGGTTCGGGGACTATCTCCTCGTCCATGCCGGCATCCGGCCCGGCGTGCCGCTCGAACGCCAGACCGGCCGCGACCTGCGCTGGATCCGCCAGGACTTCCTGTCGTCCGATCTCGTCCATGAGGCGTTCGTCATCCACGGACACACGATAACCGAGCAGGTCGATATCCAATCCAACCGGATTGGTCTCGACACTGGCGCCTACCGGTCCGGGAGGCTGTCTGCGCTCCGGATCGAAGACGCTGAACGCAGCGTCCTGTCGGTGGGAGACGAGGGCGCCTGATCGGTGGCGCACCACGCTCCGGAATTTGGGTAACTTTTGGTAGGTTCGCAGAAGCAGCAATTTCTGCCCTGCGGGTTCTGGACGAAGGCGTTAACTTCGCTTATAGAGAGAATGCACCAAACGCCGATCTAAAGGGGGCTCCCATGGCAAACATCCTTCGTACGTCGATCGCATGTCTTGCGTTCTCGGCTTTGGCTCTGACCGCTGCGGCTGAGGAAGTCGGAAGCGTCGAAACCGTGGCCGGTGAACCGGAAGCGGTCATCGTGCTGCGCGGCACTGAAACCTTCAGCCTGGCTCCGGACGATGTCCTGTTCGAAGGCGACCGAGTGATTACCCGGGCCACGGGGACGACCGAAATCACCGCCTATGACTGCTCGCGCGAACTTTCCAGCCTTCAGTCGATCACGATCGCGCCGGATTTCTGCACCCAGCTGATTGTCGCAGTGGGTGAAGACGGCGCCGTGCTGGCAGATGCCGCGATTGCAGAAGGCGGCGGCGTTGGCGCAGCTCTTCCGATCGTTGGCGGGCTTGCAGCTGCAGGCGCGGCGGCGGC
>JBGSOU010000549.1:0-2326 GCA_041739025.1 Hyphomonas sp. | reverse complement strand
CTTCAGCGCGGCATACGCCACCGCCGGCGACAGCTCGCCCTTCGGCGCCGGGGCGACCATCACGATCCGCTCGACGCCCGCGATGCGGGCCGGCACGATGTTCATCAGCACCGAGGACGGATAGCTCGCCCGCCCGCCCGGCACATAGACGCCGACCGAGTCGAGCGCCGTCCAGCGCCAGCCGAGTTCGATGCCGGCATCGTCCGTGAAGCGATGATCGGCCGGGCGCTGCGCGCCGTGATAGACGGCAATCCGGTCATGCGCGAAATCGATGGCTGCGCGCAGGTCCGCCGGGCAATCGGCCGCCAGCGCGTGCAGGTTCACATTGTCGGATTCCAGCGTCGAGGGGTCGATCTGCAGCCCGTCGAACTTCGCGGTGTGATCGGCCACCGCCGCCCCGCCGCGCGCCTTCACGTCATCCAGGATCGCCTTGACCACGCCGAACACGTCTTCGCCGCCGCCGCGATCTTCCGCGAGGAAGCGCGTCAGGACCTCATCGAACTGAGGCTTGGTGGCGTCAAAGTGGCGGGCCATGCAGGGGTTCCGGGGTTTGATAACCCCGCTACATGGACCGGGGACCCGGCGCTGGCAAGGCGGCGAATGGGGCAATTTGCGGGCGTCTGGAAATGCGCCATCGAGACACGTCGCAACTCCGCGACATCGTACGCCTCATGAAACGCATCAGCCTATTGCGGGCAGGCCATTAGTCTGGAAATCCAAACTCGATACGTCTGCTTGGGTCCCAAAACTGATACTTGCACGCCAGATTCGCTTCATTTCGGCACTGACCGGCATTCTCCACACCTTCAAGATAGCCCTTGTATCCACTTCGGATGAAGCAGCCGATGTATAACTGCCTCGCTATTTCCCCATCAGCGACTTCTTGCGACTCTATGCTCAATTTCGAGCAAGCATCCGGTTGCGTTCCGTGCAAGAATTTCAATCGCTCGCGCGTTTCACCCTCATTGAACTCAGCCTCCGAAACCGTTGCAATGTGACTGGGCTCTGGTTTGGCTATTGGGGGGCCTGTCCGTGTTCCGACGCGGGCACGGTCAACAACGGTCCAATTGTCCTGCCATTCTTTCTCGCTGCCGAATGGCTTTGCTCCAAACAATCGCACGGCTCGGAATATGGTAGACCGGGTAAGCCATGAAACATCTTGTTCCTCCATCGCATAGAGAAGTATCTCGTCGGCGTCTTCTCGGGTGGAGTCTTTTGTACTCGGGTCTTTGTAACCGACAGCATAGAGCCAATCGTGAACAACGGCCGCTTCAGCATGCTTTCCATATTGATCCGCAACGAGACGCGCAATCATTGGGATTGAAGCAAAGTCGGTAGTATATCCGGCTGGCACCAGAAATACTCGACCGTCCTTCTTATAATGATAAAGCCAGTCGTCGGTCAGCACTGCTTCGCGTCTTCCTTCGCGTAGATCATCGCGAAGCAGCATCAGCGGCATGGTCGGCTCAGCCTCGACAATCACACCTATCTCACACGCAAGCGTGCGCGTTGCCGAGTCACTCTGTCCTTCAGCCATGGCGCTGGCGGTCGATAACGCGGCCAAAGCCGCCCAACACATCATGCATGTTTTCAGTCGCATCCCCACCCCCATCAAGAATGGAAATACTTATACGATAAATTGCAGAAGAATCTACCGCTTGCGCCGCTCGTGACTCGGCACGTGCCGGGTGGGCCAGACATAGTCGCTGTCGATCAGGGAGGCATCGAGGGCTTCGACCGTCAGGACGATCTCGCCGTCGCCCGCAAACAGCAGCACGACCTTGCCGCCCGGCGGCTCGGCCACATCGGCGACGAATTCGGCACTGAGCAGCGACAGGATCAACTCCGGATCCGCCTTGGTGATGCCGCGCGTCTTGACCGCCAGAACGCCGTCAAACGCCAGCAGGGACCGGACCCGCTCGCCCGGCTGGCCCTTGCGGGCGGGCGCGGTTTCCCAGCGATAGCGGTTCAGCTCGAGCCCGAAACGGCGCTTCTTCTGCTCGTATTTCAGGTTACCCGCCTTCACGACCGCGTCCTGCACGGCCGCCGCAACGATTTTGAGATCTTCGGCCTCTTCGGTGAAGAGGCGCAGCGGTTTTGAATCGGTCATCAGCCCTTGCCGTGATTACTCGTCTTCGCCAGATCGGCGTTCGATCTTCGCGCCGCAAGCCCCCAGTTTCGCTTCGAGACGCTCAAAGCCCCGGTCGAGATGGTAAATGCGGTTCACGACCGTCTCTCCCTCCGCGCCCAGCGCGGCGATCACCAGCGACACCGACGCGCGCAGGTCCGTCGCCATGACCGGGGCGGCCGTCAGGTGGTGGACGCC
>JBGSOU010000530.1:0-2964 GCA_041739025.1 Hyphomonas sp. | reverse complement strand
CGCCGATCATCAGGGCGAGACCCGCGATCCAGCCCGACCAGCCGAGCAGCTGGCGCGCGACATCAGCAAAGATGGCGCCGGGCGAACCGAACAGGTTCTGCACGTCAGCGCCGGTCGCGGCGTTCCAGCTCGGATCGGACGGCAGGTAGGAGCCGACGCTGCCGCACACGAACACCCCTGCCCCGAACGCGGCCGCACCGGTGAGGATCCGCCAGACCGGATCACTGACCGTGCGCAGCTCTTCGTCTCGGGTGTCGGTGTCTTGCATGAGGGGAAACGCTCCGAAGTTGGCGAGAGGCGGAGCAACAGGTTTCGCCGGTTAGCCTTAACATGCGGCAAACAGGGCCTGTGGAATTCCCGGGTTTTTCATGCCGGAAAGCCTGATTCTGCGGGAATCCGGCGAGGTTAAATTTCAGACACCCAAATGCAGGACGCCCCGGCGGATTTCTCCGCCGGGGCGCCCGGTTGGTCCCTGAGGATCTGCCGCCTAGCGGGAGAATTCCGGGTAGGCTTCCAGACCGACTTCCGCACGGTCCATGCCCATCATTTCATCTTCCTCGCTGGCGCGGACGCCGAGGGTGAACTTGAGGGCAAACCAGATGATGGTCGAGGAGATCAGAACGAACACCGCCGTGAGACCGACGCCGACGGCCTGGCCCAGGTAGTTCGGGTCACCGGCTTCGGTCGGGCTGATGGCGCCGCCGTGCGACAGCGGAACGATCATGGTGCCCCAGATGCCGCAGACAAGGTGAGCCGGGATGGCGCCAACGACGTCGTCGATCTTCAGCTTGTCGAGCACCGGAACCGCGAGGACGACAAGGACACCGCCCACGGCGCCGATCAGGACGGCCATGCCGATGGTCGGGGCCAGCGGCTCGGCCGTGATCGACACGAGACCGCCGATGACACCGTTGAAGACCATCGTGGCGTCGATCTTGCCTTTGTAGAGGATCGCCGTGGTGACCGCCGCCGCAAGGCAACCGCCGACTGCGGCCATGTTCGTGTTCACGAAGATGATCGAGACGGAGTTGATGTCGGTGATGGTGCCGGCCGCGAGTTGCGAGGCGCCGTTGAAGCCGAACCAGCCGAGCCAGAGGATCAGGGTGCCGAGCGCGGCCAGCGGGATGTTCGAGCCGGGCATCGCGTGGACGACCTTGCCGAAATACTTGCCGGTGCGCGGGCCGATGATCAGGGCGCCGGCGAGGGCTGCCCAGCCGCCAACCGAGTGAACCAGGGTCGAGCCGGCGAAGTCGGAGAAGCCCCACTGTGCATCGAGGTATCCGCCGCCCCACTCCCACGACACGACCACCGGGTAGATGACACCGGTGAGAATGACCGTGAAGATCAGGAAGGGGATCAGCTTGACGCGTTCGGCAACCGTTCCGGACACGATCGAGGCCGCCGTCGCCACGAACACCATCTGGAAGAACCAGTCAGAGCCCGAGGAATAGCCGCCATTGGCTTCTTCCAGCGAGCCCGGGGCCCAGATGGCGAGGTTGGTCGGCACGAGGCCGGACAGGAGCGTGGCATCGCCCGGATAGGCGAGGTTGTAGCCGGTGAGCCAGAACATCAGGCCGGCGACAGCGAAGAGGAGCACGTTCTTCATCGACTGCATCGCGGCGTTCTTTGCCCGCACGAGGCCAGCCTCGAGCATGCAGAACCCGGCGGCCATGAACATGACGACCATGCCGCCGATCAGGAACAGGTAGCTGTTATCGACATAGGCCGGCACCGTGCCGGCCACTTCAAGCGCCGCAAGACGCTCTTCCAGGCTCGGAACCGCCTCCTGCGCGAAGGCTGCCCCGGCTGCCAAAAGCGACAGCGGTGCAAGCATCGCCCCGCGGATCATTAATCCAGTCAAACGGCCCATCGGCCCCTCCTTTGTTTCAGTGCTGCAGAACCCAGGACCCCCCGTGTTCTCCCGGAGCCGATATGATTTCGCCTGCCCGAAAAAGTCGCACAGCACACGCTGCGTGCGCCCGATTCGAGTGCCCATTGGTTAATCCTTGTGCACGCTTGCGGCCAAACGCCCAATTCGCCGTCACCGCTGGACGCCGCACCGCAGCATCGCTAACTCTTTCACATGACTGAAACCAAGACCGGACCTCTTCGAGACTGCGACCTCGCCGTTGTCGGCGCGGGCTCGGTCGGCACGTCACTGGCGATCCTCGCCGCGCAGGCAGGCTTCACCGTCACCCTGATCGACGCGCGGCCCGAGACTGCCGCAACGTCAACAGATACAAGGACTTTCGCCATCGTGCGCGGCAGCTGGCGCCTGCTTGGCGCGGCAGGCGTGACCGGCGAACTGGCGGACGTCATCACCCCCCTGAACGGGCTGGAAGCCGAGGATGGCGGAACGCACTGGTTCGGCGCGCCGCATGTCGCCTTCTCCAACGACGACCTGAATCCCGGTTCGGGCGATGACGCGCTGGGCCAGATGGTGCCGGCGTCGGCGCTTCAGATGGCGCTGGACCGGAAAGCGGCGGTCACACCCGGTCTGACCTGGCTCAAGGGTGCCCGCTTTTCGGGCATGGACACCGGCCCGGCAGGGGCTGAAATCCAGCTTGAAGGCGCCGGAAGCTTCCGCGCCGGCCTGGTGGCGGCGTGTGACGGGCTGCATTCGGCGGTGCGCCAGCGGCTGGGAATCCGCACCGAGGGGCGCAGCTATGGCAAGTCCGTCTTCGCGGCGGATGTCACGCTGGAGCGGCCGCATCACGGCATCGCGCGGCAATTGTTCACGCCGGAAGGGCCGTTCGCGACGCTGCCCCTGCCCGGCAACCGGGCGAACCTCGCCTGGTACATGAAATCCGGCGCGGCCGAGACGCTGGCGAAACGCCCGAAAGCGGAAATCGAAGCGGAGCTGAATGCGCGGTTTGCGCGCTTTGCCGGCGAGATGCACCTTGATGGCCCGCCGCTTTCCTATCCGCTGGTGATGCAGGTGGCGCTCGGGATGACCGGGCCGCG
>JBGSOU010000521.1:0-7367 GCA_041739025.1 Hyphomonas sp. | reverse complement strand
CGATGACCAAAAGCGGCCGCCGCCCGCGCCTGTTGATCCAGGTGAACACCGGCGAGGAGCCGCAGAAAGCCGGGGTTTCGCCCGCAGACCTGCCCGCGCTGCTGGACCATGCCCAAACGAAAACCGGCCTGCAGATCGACGGGCTGATGTGCATTCCGCCGGTGGGCGAGCCGGCCGGTCCGCACTTCGCGCTGCTGGCAAAGCTCGCCGCAGCGCACGGCCTGTCCCAACTTTCAATGGGGATGAGCGGTGATTATGCCCTCGCGGCCCGTTACGGTGCCACGCATGTCCGCGTCGGGACAGCCCTGTTCGGCGAGCGCACCGCCTCTACGGCTTGATGCTGATGGCCGATCCGCCGGCGAGCCGTTTCAGGACCTCCCGGAGATCCGCGTCCGCCAGCGCCACGCAGCCTTCAGTGGGCCGGTATCCCGGCCGCGCCACATGCAGGAAGATTGCACTGCCCCGGCCTGCCAGGGGCGGATCGTCATTGTAGCCCAGCTCCACGATGAGATCGTAGAGGCCATCCGGCCGCCAAAGCCGTTCATGACTTCCCCGGCAGGGCAGGGGCACGAGGCGGTTATAGGCCGCCTTGGCCGGATCATCATTCCAGCCATCGTCCGGTCTCAGCGCAATTGCCGGCAAACCTGTTTCGGGCGGCGCGCTCCGGTCCGGACGGTAGAAGACCCGTCTCACAGGCCAGCGCCCAATCGGCGAGGCACCGTCGCCTTCACGCTTGTCTGCGGCCGGTATCACGCCGCCTTTTCCCAGCGCGCAGCGGAAAACCAGCCCTTCGCCTTCAAATCGCCCGTCCGCAAAGGCATTAAAATGGCTTGCCAGTCTCGGCTCCCGGGATTGTTATTGGCGTCTGTTGGCGCCGCGAACTATGCAGCCCGCCATGCCCGGCGCCAAGTGGCGCTGCGCCAAGCCCCTGAAGGCGTTCAAGGATTTTCGTGATGTCGGCCAAGAAACATATCCTGATTGTCGATGACGAGCCCGACTTCCGCGACACGCTCGCCGAACAGTTCGAACTGAGCGACGGTTTCCAGGTCACGTCCGCCGGAACCGGCGAAGAGGCCCTCGGCCTCGCCGCGTCGCAGCGTGTCGACCTGATCGTGCTGGACGTCGACATGCCCGGCATCAACGGCATCGAGACCTGCAGGCGCCTGCGCGCCGCCGGAATCCGCGTTCCCGTGATCATGCTGACGGGCCGCTCCGGCGAGGCCGACACCGTTGCCGGGCTCGATGCGGGCGCCAATGACTACGTCGCCAAGCCCTTCACCTTCTCGGTCCTGCTTGCCCGCGTGCGCGCCCAACTGCGCAGTTTCGAACAGACCGAAGACGCCACCTTCGAGATCGGCCCGTATGAGTTCCGCCCCTCGACCAAGACGCTGCGCACCAAGGAAGGCAAGCGCGTCCGCCTGACCGAGAAGGAAACGGAGATCCTGAAATACCTCTACCGGGCCGGCGGCCGCGCCGTGGCGCGCGAAACGCTGCTCACCGAAGTCTGGGGTTATAACGCGGCAGTCACCACGCACACGCTGGAAACCCACATCTATCGCCTCCGCCAGAAGGTCGAGCCCGATCCCGGCAATGCGCGCCTGCTGATGACCGATCCGGGCGGCTACCGCCTTCAGACATGATCATCGCACCGGCCGATCCGGCTGATTATTGTGTGCTGGCCGACCTCTGGTTCGAAAGCTGGATGTCGATCGGCATTTCCAACGAGACAGATCTTGACCGCGACGGTGTGCATGCGCGCTTCCACGCCGAAGCCCGGCGTTGGATGCTGTTTGCTGCAAAGATTGATGGGAGCGTCGTCGGACTGCTTGCGCTGTTGCCGTCCGAATCGCGGATCGACCAGATCTTCGTTCGCCCGGACCGGAAAGGGCAGGGGATTGGTCAGGCACTGCTTGAAGAAGCCAGGCGCCGGATGCCCGGACGGCTCGTTCTTGCAACCCACGAAACAAATACCCGCGCCCGCGCCTTCTATGAGCGCGAAGGCTTCCGCCTTGAGCGCCTCGAAGACGATGCCGCTCATCGCCGCGTGAAGTGCCACTATGTTTGGACGCCGTAAGGAAGCCCGGCGGCGTTGTGCTTACCGGTTCAATGCCTGAAGCCGCGCTTCGCATTCCAGAAAGCCGCTCCGGCGCTCCGCCTCGCTCCGCTGCGCATAGGCCTCGGATTCCATCTGGGCAGCGAGCAGGGATGCATCGCGCGTGTAGCCCCGGTTGCCGGTGCGATCCAGAAGTGCGACCGCGACGGCCATGATGGTCTGGGCCTGGGCCAGCGTGTCGGCCCGGTACTGCTCGCCGCCGGTCGGATCGTTGCCGAGCGACTGGAGGATCTGCGCTTCGACATTGAGTCGGCCGGCGCACAGGAGGTCAATATCCCGGGCGGGATCGCGAAACAGCAGGGCCTCCTGTTGCCGGTCCGCCGGAGAAACGGTGCAATCGCCCGCTTTTCCGAGGGTCTGCTTCAGTTTCGACTGGTAGATCCAGTTGCCACGCGACGGCGACAAGGTGAGGTTTCCGGTTTCGTCCGACGAGAAGGCGGTCGTGGCGCCCTTCAGGTCGCCGGCGGCGTTGGCGGTCAGGGTCTCGGACGTCAGCATGCAGATGTCTTCAGGGGTGACCTGGCATAATCTCCCGAGGGCAAGATCGTACACGAACACCCAGTCATGCTCGGGCCGCGACCGGATCTCCTCGGACCGGCGTTCCACCTTGTTGGGCGAGGTGCCCAGATCGATCGTGCGGTCAACCTTGCAGCGGGCCTGAAGGGTTTCGGCAGCGGCGCCGCCACCCAGCCCCAGCAAGAGCGTGAAACAGGAGGCAAGCCGCAGCCACATGAATGTCGTTCCCGTCCGGGCGTCTGGATCCGGCAGAGCATCCCGGACACCGGAGCGGCTGTCAACGCCCGGCCAGGACCGGACACCGGTCTAAGCCTTCACCTCGACGCTGATCGGTGCGTGGTCGGAAGGTTTCCAGCCGCCCCGCCAGGCGAGGTGTACACGGAAGGAGTCCACCTTCGTGTCTGCCAGCGCGTCCTTGTTCGCCCAGATATGGTCCAGCCGGCGGCCCTTGTTGGCTGCGGCCCAGTCCGCTGCGCGGTAGCTCCACCAGGAATACAGCTTCTGGTCTTCGGGCACGGCCAGGCGGCCAATGTCGGCAAACCCGGCCGACTTGCGCGCCGCTTCCAGCCGCTCGGTCTCCTCCGGCGTGTGCGAGACGATGCCGAGCAGCTGCTTGTGGGACCATACGTCGTTTTCGTGGGGCGCCACGTTCAGGTCGCCGACCAGTATGCGCGGCGCGCCCTTGGTCAGCTTCTTGTAGCCGGGGCCCAGCTTGTCGAGGAAATCCAGCTTGTGCGCGAACTTCTCGTTGACCGCCGCGTCCGGCACGTCGCCGCCCGCCGGCAGGTAGATGTTGTGGATCTCCAGCCCGGATTTCAGCCGCGCCGCAATCACGCGCGCATGGCCTTCCCGGCAGAGGTCCGGCGCGTCGACTTCCTCGATCGGCAGGCGCGAGGCAATCGCCACGCCTGCATGCCCGCCGCGCTGGCCGCGGACGACCACATGGCCGAGGCCCATCTCCTTGAACGCCTTCATCGGAAACTCGGCGTCCTGGCACTTGGTTTCCTGCAGGCAGATCACGTCCGGCTTCTCGGCCGCAACGAAGGCCTCGACATTCGGGGCCCGGAGGCGGACCGAGTTGATGTTCCAGCTGACAATCTTGAGAGGCTTGGCCATCCCGCCTGACTAGCAGCGCCGCCCTAAACGTCAACGCGCCCGAGCGCGGGGAGGCTCGGGCGCGTCGGACATTCCAGAGAACGTCTCTTCTTTACCGGTCGATCAGAGGCCGGCTTCGACGGGGCGGGAGGGGTCGCAGCGGGGGGGTCGGTGCTGCTTGAGGTTTCCGTGTCCGTCGATAGTTGTATTATTGTCACTGACCTTGAGATTCGCAAGTTAATTGAGCGTAATTCTCTTGACTGCGTTACCGGTTATCAAAGTCGCGCAGGATGAACAGGCGCGGATTGAGCTTGGCGCCGGTTTCGACCCCGCTCAGCAGCACGCTCGTGCGTCCGCCGCTGGCGTCCACCGTCCGCCAACCCGTCAGGGCATTGTCCGAACCGGCGAGGATCACGGTCAGCGTGCCATCCGTTTCACCGGACTTGTCGCGCACCGTGATGTTGGTGCGATCCCCCGTGCGGCGCACATCGACCACTTCGGCCTGTTGCTCGAAATCGAGCTTGTCCGACAGCAGCAACGACAGGGGCGTCTGCGACAGCGGCACCCGGTCGGTGGTCTCCAGCTCGCTGTCCTGCAGCGCGACGGTCGTGCCGTCGCTGACCAGCAGGAGCGGCGTCGGATCGTCATAGTCGAACCGCACCTTGCCGGGGCGCGACATCGCAAACTGGCCGGTCGAGAGCGTGCCGTCCGGCGAATACTGCTCGAACTTGCCGCGCGCCGTCTTGACGGTGGCGAGGGCCTTGGAGGCCTGCTTCAGCAGTTTGCTGCGTTCGGCGGCGGTGAGGGGCGCGGCGGTTTCCGCCGGAGCGGTCACGGCGGGTTTGGGCTGGACCTGTTTCAGGCCCAGGCTCAACGGCGCTCCCATGATCAGGGCGACGGCGCTGGCACTGGCGATCAAGTTCATCATCATTTCGGCCTCCTGTGACCTTGCGATCAGGATCTACACTTAAGCGCCTGAACCCTGCCTAAACAGGGCCAAACGCGGATTTGTCCGCCACAATCGGTTGGCCGGCGTTCAGGTTCGCCCCGGCCGGGCGCGCCGCATGAACGCAGGCCCCGCGACTTGCAGACTTTCGAGGGGCATCCCATCTTGCGCGCTGACTCTCAAGGGACACCCGACATGGCAACAGCAGGCCTCAACCACACATCCGACGGTACCGACGCGGGCTTCATGGCCGACGTCGTCGAAGCCTCCATGACCCAGCCCGTGATCGTGGACTTCTGGGCTCCCTGGTGCGGGCCTTGCCGCACCCTTGGCCCGGTCCTCGAGAAGGTCGTTGAAGCCCGCAAGGGCGCGGTGAAACTGGTCAAGATCAACACCGAGGAACACAACGCCTATGCCAGCCAGCTCGGCGTGCGGTCGATCCCGGCGGTCTATGCCTTCCACAAGGGCCGCCCGGTGGACGGCTTCATGGGCGCTCTCCCGGAATCTCAGGTCAACGCCTTCGTCGAGCGCCTGCTCGGCGGCACCGACAATGCGCAGGTGATCGCCGAGGCTCTCGGCCAAGCCGAAACGGCCAGCCAGGCCGGTGACATTCCGCTCGCCGCCGAAATCTACGCCGCCGTCATCCAGGAGGACCCCGAGAATACCGTCGCCCTCGCCGGTCTTGCGCGCTGCTATCTCGCCAATGGCGATCACGCCCGCGCCCTTGCCACGCTGGACATGGTGCCGGAGGCCAAGCGGAACGAAGCCGTGGTCAAGAGCGTGCGGCTTGCCATCGAAATGGCCGCCGAGGCTCCGGCGCCGACCGAACTCGACGCGGCCCTCACCGCCGTCAGCGCCGATCCGGGCAATCACGACAAACGCTTCGAGCTTGCCGAACAGTTCGCGGCCGCCGGCCGTTACAAAGACGCTGCCGACCATCTCCTGATCATCCTCACCGCCAAGCTCGGCTGGGCCGAGGGCAAGGCGAAGGACAAGCTGCTGCAGGTCTTCGAAGCCGCCGGCGCGACCGACCCGGTCACCCTCGAAGGCCGCCGCCGGCTCGCGTCACTGATGTTTGCCTGACAGGCGGGTCGCCCCACCTTGTCCGGTAACCGGCTCAGAAGGACAAGGACATGGGACCCTATCACACGACACGCGAGCTGCCGGACACGCTGGCGATCTTCCCCTTGCCGGGCGCGCTGGTGTTCCCCCGCTGGGACCTGCCGCTCAACATCTTCGAGCCGCGCTATCTCAACATGATCGATGATGCGATGGCCGGCGCCCGCCTGATCGGCATGATCCAGACGACGGGCGGACCGCGTGCCCATCCGGACATTGCCCGCACGGGCTGCGCCGCGCGCATCACCCGGTACAGCGAAACCGGAGACGGCCGCTACCTGATCACCCTGACCGGCATCTGCCGCTTCGCCGTGCGCGAAGAACTCGCTGTCACCTCTCCCTACCGGCAGGTCGTGCCGGACTGGGCGCCCTTCGCGGCAGATCTGCACGAGACGCCGGATGCCGGCCTTCCGGACCGGGCAGACCTCGTGCGCGCCTTGCGCAGCTACACCGCCGCCCAGGGCCTGCAGGCCGACTGGACCGCCGTCGAAGATGCCCCGATGGAAACACTGGTCCATGCGCTCGCCGCCGGCTGCCCGTTCGAACTTCTGGAGAAACAGGCGCTGCTCGAGGCGGTCAGCCTGGCCGAGCGCGCCCGCGTGCTGATCAGCCTGCTCGAGATCGGCGGCAGTGGCCCCGTGCCCGGACCCATGCAATAGGACTCCCATGAGCGAACCCGAGTCTCCCCCCGCATCCGGCCCCTCCGGCGTCGATCCGCGCCTGCTGGAAATCCTGATCTGTCCGGTCACCCGCCAGCCGCTGGTCTATGACCGCGCGGCGAACGAGCTGATCTCGAAGAAGGCACGCCTTGCTTATCCGATCCGTGGCGGCATCCCGATCATGCTGGAAGAAGAAGCCCGCGATCTCGACGCGCTGCCCCAGGCTGAGGCGGGGGAGGGGACATGAGCGCGCTCGCCTGGCCCGCCCGTCTCACCTTTCGCGCCGCTGCGCAGGAACTGCGCGCCGAATTCGATGACGGCAAATCCGGCACGGTCGGTTACAAGCGCCTGCGCGAGGAAAGCCCGTCTGCGGAGGTTCAGGGCCATGGCCGAGGGCCAAAGCCGCCGCAACCGCCGGTGCCTGAGGATATCCGTGTGCTGAAGGCCGAACCGGTCGGGCGTTATGCCGTCCGCCTGTTCTTCTCGGACGGCCATTCCAGCGGTCTCTATACCTGGGACCTGCTCCGCGCCCTGACGATCGGCGACTGATTCATATCGAAGCCCTCCCTTTCCGGGAGACGGGCAGGGGCGCAGGGCGCGCCTATCGCATCAGGCTCGGCATCGTCGCCTGGGCGGCGCTCGCCTGCCGCGTCAGCGCCCGGCGCAGCGGGCCGACCCGGTTCGCCATCGTCAGCGCAAGTCCCCGCAGCGGCTTCAGCACCGGATTGTCGTTCGAGAAGGCGCGGTCGATCAGGTCCATCGACATCGCGGTGGCGTAGGAATCAAACCGGCGCCATTGCTGATAGCGCGCCAGCACCGTGTCGCTGCCGGGGTCGAGGCCTGCGGCACGTGCCTCTGTCATCACGTCGATCAGAGCGCCGACATCCTTGAAGCCGAGGTTCAGGCCCTGGCCGGAGAT
>JBGSOU010000446.1:0-2273 GCA_041739025.1 Hyphomonas sp. | reverse complement strand
GGTCGCTTCGCGCTGGGTGATCAGGGCGTCGCTGGGCTGGATGGGGCTGGACCAGTCGGTCTGGATGTCGTGCAGCGGCGGCAGGCGGGCGGCGCCCACACCGAAGGCGGCCACGCGGCCGAAGGCGAGACCGGAGATCAGCAGCGCCGCCAGGGCGAGCATCAGCGCCTGCTTGCGCGGCGACTTGAGGAGCGCCGCAATGAACGCAAGGACCGAGAGCCCGAGGGCGCCCATCAGGATCATCGGCCCCCAGCCGATGGTCATCTGGCCGAGACCGAACTGCCAGGTCCAGAGGCCGAGCTTGGTGCCCACGGCGGCGGCCGCGAACCAGAGGATGGAGAACAGGGAGACCGCGAGCGCGAAGCCCGCGAACTTGCCGCGCCAGCCTGCATCCTGTGCAGGCGCGTTTGAGACGTCCGTCATTTGCCTAATCCTTTCAGGCGGTCGGAAGCTTGTAGTCCTTGAAGGTTTCGCGCAGCGCCAGCTTGTTGATCTTGCCGGTGGCGCCGAGGGGGATCGCGTCCACAAACTGGACATCATCCGGCGTCCACCATTTGGCGATCTTGCCTTCGAGGCTGGCGAGGATTTCTTCCTTGGTCGGATTTTCACCCGGCTTGGCCTGCACGATCAGCAGCGGGCGCTCATCCCATTTGGGGTGATAGATGCCGATGGCGGCCGCGTTGGCGACCTTGGGATGGCCGACCGCAATGTTCTCGATGTCGATGGAGGAGATCCACTCGCCGCCCGACTTGATGACATCCTTGGCGCGGTCGGTGATGACCATCGTGCCGATCTCGTCGATGGTGGCGACGTCGCCGGTGTCGAAATAGCCCTCGGCGTCCAGCACATTGCCGCCGGCGCCCTTGAAGTAGCCCCCGGCAATCGCAGCGCCGCGCACAAGCAGGCGGCCCGAGGTCTTGCCATCGCGCGGCAGGAGGTTGCCGTCATCATCGACGATGCGCAGTTCGACGCCGAAGGGCGGACGGCCCTGCTTCATCTTCTGTTTCATGCGGGTGTCGACATCCGCGTCGATCAGGTGCGGCGGCAAGGCGCCGAGCGTGCCGAGCGGCGAGGTTTCGGTCATGCCCCAGGCATGGACCACATCGACTTCATAGTCCTGCTCGAAGGCGCGCAGGATGCGTTCCGGGATCGCGGAGCCGCCGATCAGCACCTTCTTGAGGTGCGGCAGCTTGAGATTGTGCTGCTGCAGGTGGGTGAGCAGCATCAGCCAGACCGTCGGCACGGCGGCGGTGATCGAGACTTTCTCGGTGTCGAGGAGTTCGTAGATCGAGGCGCCGTCCATCTGCGCGCCGGGCATCACCATGTTGGCGCCGGTGGCCGGGCACGACATCGCAAGGCCCCAGGCGTTCGCGTGGAACATCGGCACGACCGGCAAGACCGAGTCGGCCGAGCCCATGCCCATCGCGTCCTTGCCCATCGTCACCAGCGTGTGGAGCACGTTGGAGCGGTGCGAATAGAGCACGCCCTTGGGGTTGCCGGTGGTGCCGGAGGTGTAGCAGAGGCCGCAGGCGGTATCTTCCGGGAAGTCGCCCCAGCGGGCCGTGCGGGACCGTCCGTCGATCCAGATGTCGAAGGCAATCGCGCCGAGCTTGTTCTCCGGCATCGTGTCCGCGCCGGCGTAGATGACGAAGGTCTTCACCGTTTCGAGCTTGTCGCGGATGGCTTCGACGATCGGCAGGAAAGTCTTGTCGAAGACGAGGACCTTGTCCTCGGCATGGTTGGCGATCCAGGCGATCTGGTCCGGGTGGAGGCGCGGGTTGATGGTGTGGAGCACGGCGCCGATGCCCATCGCGCCGTACCAGGTGGCCATGTGGCGCTCGGAGTTCCAGCCGAGGGTGGCGACCCGGTCGCCGAGGACGATGCCGGAATCCTTGAGGGCGGAGGAGACCTGTTTGGCCATGTCATACAGGTCCGCATAGGTGATGCGGGTGATGTTGCCTTCGACGCGGCGCGTGATGATTTCACGCTGGCCATGCTGCAGACGTGCATGCTCGAGAATCTTGTCCACCGTCAGTGGCCAGTCCTGCATGATGCCTTTCATTATAGTCTCCTCCGGTGCGGCGTTGTTCCCGTTCGGGCGCGCTTGTGATTTTTCGAAGCCCTGTCTATGCGGGCAGATGCGCTGACGCAAGGAAAGGACAAGGGTTATGAGGCGACTTCTCGTGGTTGTGTTGGCGCTGGCCGGGCTGGGCGGGTGCGCCGAGCCGGAAGTGGCGAGCGCCCCGGAGACGCCTGCGGCGGCTGAGACGGTG
>JBGSOU010000433.1:0-4246 GCA_041739025.1 Hyphomonas sp. | reverse complement strand
CGCCCGCCGAAGGGCAGGGGCCGTTGCCGGCCGCCGCGTTCGATGCCGTGGTCGCCGGCGACGCGCCGTTGGAGATTGCCCGCAGGCTGAAAATCGAAGCCCGCGCCGAAGAGATCGCCAGCCTCGCGAATACCAACCGGCTGCTGAGCGAAGACCACGAACTCTCCGCGCTCGTGCATGCGCTCGATGCGGGCTACACCCCGCCGGTTCCAGGTGGGGATTTGATCCGTACACCGGAAATCCTGCCCTCGGGCCGCAACATTCACGGCTTTGATCCGTTCCGCCTGCCAAGCGCGTTTGCGGTGGCCGATGGCCGCCGCCAGGCAGACCGCCTGCTGGCGCGCCACAAGGAAGATACCGGCCGCCATCCGGAGACAATGGCGATCATTCTCTGGGGCACCGACAACCTGAAGAGCGAAGGCGCGCAGATCGCCCAGGCGATGGCGCTACTCGGCGCCGTGCCGCGCTTCGACTCCTATGGCCGCCTGTCTGGCGCGGATCTGATTCCTCTGGATGTGCTTGGCCGCCCGCGCGTCGATGTCATGGTGACCTTGTCTGGCATTTTCCGCGACCTGCTACCGCTGCAAACGCGCATGCTGGCAGACGCTGCCTTTGCCGCCGCAAGCGCCGATGAGCCGCCGGCCCTGAACTTTGCGCGCAAGCATGCGCTCGCCTGGCAGGCCGAATCGGGCGCAGACCTCGAGACGGCGGCGCTTCGCGTTTTCTCGAATGCCGACGGCGCCTATGGCGCCAACGTCAACTACCTCGTCAATACCGGAACCTGGGATGACGAAGACGAGCTTGGCGACGCCTATGCAACGCGCAAATGCTTTGCCTACGGACGCGACGGCCAGCCCTCGGCGCAGCCGGCGCTGTTCAACAGCATCCTGAAAACGGTCGAGCTCGCTTACCAGAACCTCGAATCGGTCGAGACCGGACTGACCACGATTGACCATTACTTTGATACGCTCGGCGGCATCTCGCGGGCCGCCACCAAGGCGCGCGGCGAGGCGCCGGCCGTCTATATCGGCGATCAGACACGCGGCGACGGGATCGTCCGCACACTGGCCGAACAGGTCGCACTCGAGACCCGCACGCGGACGCTGAACCCGAAATGGTATGAGGGCATGCTGCGCCACGGCTATGAAGGCGTGCGCCAGATCGAGGCGCAGGTGACCAACACGATGGGCTGGTCGGCGACGACCGGTCAGGTTGCGCCGTGGGTCTATCAACAGATGACCGAGACGTTCGTGCTCGACGAAGCGCTTCGCCGCCGCCTGTCCGATCTGAACCCCGCCGCGACGGCCAATGTTGCGGGCCGCCTGATCGAGGCGTCCGAGCGGCGCTACTGGTCGCCGGACCCTGAAACGCTGGCGGCCCTTCGAGCGGCCAGCGCAGAAATCGAAGACCGGCTCGAAGGCATCATCCCCGTTCAAGGAGCCGCCGCATGACATCACTCGCCTTAAATCGCCCCGGAAGCCGCCGACCGGACGGGGAGGGGAGCGTTCAGGTCAAGCTGGATGCCCGCTTCGATACCGGAACCGCCAAGGTTTTTGCCGTATACGGAAAGGGCGGAATCGGGAAGTCGACGACATCGTCGAACCTGTCGGCGGCCTTCTCCAAGATCGGCAAGCGTGTGTTGCAGATCGGCTGCGATCCGAAGCACGACTCAACCTTCACGCTGACCAAGAAGCTGATGCCGACCGTCATCGACGTTCTGGAATCGGTGGAGTTCCATACCGAAGAACTGCGCACCGAAGACTTTGTGTTCGAGGGCTATAATGGCGTGATGTGCGTCGAAGCGGGCGGCCCGCCAGCCGGCACGGGGTGCGGCGGCTACGTCGTCGGGCAGACCGTGAAGCTGCTCAAGGAGCACCGCCTGCTCGAAGACAGCGATGTGGTGATTTTCGACGTGCTCGGCGATGTGGTGTGCGGCGGCTTTGCCTCTCCGCTGCAACATGCCGAACGCGGCATCATCGTCACGGCCAATGATTTCGACTCGATCTTTGCGATGAACCGGATCGTCGCCGCCATTCAGGCCAAGGCGCAAAACTATGCCGTCCGCCTGGGCGGCGTGATCGCCAACCGCTCCAAGGCGACGGACGAGATCGACCGCTATTGTGATGCGACCGGCATGCAGCGCATCGCGCATTTCCCCGATCTCGACGTGATCCGGCGGTCACGCCTGAAGAAGTCCACCATCTTCGAGATGGAAGATTCGCCAGAGCTGGAAGCGGTGCAGAAGGAATATCTGCGCCTCGCAGCTGCGCTCTGGATGGGCGGCGATCCGGTGGAGGCCATGCCGATGAAAGACCGTGAAATCTTTGACTTCCTGGGGTTCGACTGATGGATACCGCCTACCAGACCCGCCGCGCAGAGCTGCAGACCTATTTTGATGAAACAGCTTCGGTCACCTGGCAGAAGCTGACCTCGGCCGCGCCGGTCAGCGGCATTCGTGCCACCGTGCGCGCCGGGCGCGAGGCCATGCATTCGCAGGTTCTGTCCTGGCTGCCGGGCGACATGACCGGCCTCCGGGTGCTGGATGCGGGCTGCGGCACCGGCACATTTGCGGTGGAAGCGGCCAGGCGCGGCGCCGAAGTTGTCGCCATCGATATCGCGCGTTCACTGGTCGAGACGGCGGCTGAACGCCTTCTGGACCCGGAACTCCGTAGCCGGATCACCTGGCGTGTCGGCGACATGACCCGCCTCGACCTTGGCGAGTTCGACCATATGGTCGCGATGGATTCGATCATCCACTATGATGCGCCGGACATGGCGGCAATGGTGGCCCGGATCCTGCCGCGGATCCGGCGCTCGGCGATTTTCACCTATGCGCCGCGCACGCCGCTGCTGACGGCCATGCATGCGGCCGGAAAGCTGTTCCCGCGCAGCGACCGCGCTCCGGCGATCGTGCCGGTTTCGGGAAGCCACCTGATGCAGCTGCTGTCCGGCCATGCCGGTACAGACTGGAACACCGGACGCCGGCACCGCGTGAATTCGACCTTCTACATCTCCGAAGCCCGGGAGGTTGTTCGCAAATGACCCCTGAGCGGCGCACCTTTGCGGATATCTGGACGAGGGTGGGAACGAAGTTCCTGCCGTTCGCCGATGCCGCGAGTGCGCAGCTGCCGCTCGGCCGTCTGCTTCGCCTCTCGCTGTTCCAGGTCTCGGTCGGCATGGCGATGGTGTTGCTCACGGGCACGCTGAACCGCGTGATGATCGTCGAGCTTGGCGTGCCCGCCTGGCTGGTGGCGCTGATGGTTGCGCTGCCGCTGGTGTTTGCACCGATGCGGGCGCTGATCGGGCACAAGTCCGATACCCACAAATCCGTGCTCGGCTGGCGGCGGGTGCCGTACATCTGGTTCGGCTCGATGTTCCAGTTCGGCGGCCTCGCGCTGATGCCCTTTGCGCTGATCCTGCTGTCGGGCGATTCGACTGGCCCGGGGTGGATCGGCCATGCGGGCGCAGCGGCCGCTTTCCTGCTGGTGGGCGCGGGTATCCACACGACCCAGACCGCCGGGCTGGCCCTCGCCAGCGATCTTGCTACGGATGAAACGCGCCCGCGCGTGGTCGTGCTGCTCTACGTCATGTTGCTGGCGGGCATGTTGGCCAGTTCCCTGATCTTCGGTTGGCTCTTGCAGGACTTCAACACGCTGACCCTGATCCAGGTTGTTCAGGGCGCCGCTGTCGTCACCATGGCGCTTAACGTGATCGCGCTCTGGAAGCAGGAAGTCCGCAATCCCGTCATCACGCGTCCGGACCGTGAAACGCCCGGCTTTTCGGAGACCCTGGCCCGCCTCATGCAGGACCGCGCAACCGTCCGGCTGCTGATTGCCTCCGGACTTGGCGCCGCAGCCTTCAGCATGCAGGATGTCCTTTTGGAGCCCTACGGCGCCGAGGTGCTGGGCATGAGCGTTGCGGGCACGACACGGCTCACGGCGCTGTCGGCCTTTGGATCACTGCTCGGCTTTGCCTATTGTTCCAGCCGGTTGTCAGACGGCGGAGAGCCGCACCGGCTCGCCGGCACCGGTGCAGTCGCAGGCGCGTTCGCGTTTGCGCTCGTCGTTTTTGCCAATCCGGCCGGATCGCTCGCGGCCTTTCTTCTGGGCGCCTTCCTGATCGGCTTCGGTGCAGGTCTTTTCTCGGTGGGAACGCTCACCGCCATCATGGCTGTCGCCCGCTCGCATGACAGCGGCATCGCCCTCGGCGCCTGGGGCGCGGTCACCGCCACGGCGACCGGCATGGC
>JBGSOU010000409.1:0-2457 GCA_041739025.1 Hyphomonas sp. | reverse complement strand
ATCGCCCCAAACAGGACCACGACGCCGATGGCGAGGCGCGTTTCGGCGCCCGCACCGGAGGAGACGATCAGGGGCACGGCGCCGGCCGCCGTCGTGAGACCGGTCATCAGGATCGGGCGCAGGCGGGCGAGGGCAGCTTCCTTCAGGGCGATGTCGAACGCCTTGCCTTCATCCCGGAGCTGGTTGGCGAATTCCACGACGAGGATGCCGTTCTTCGCGGCGAGGCCGATCAGCATGATCAGGCCGATCTGGGTGTAGATGTTCAGGGTCTGCCCTGTCATCCACAACCCGAACATGCCGCCCGCGATGGTGGCGGGCACGGCGAGGATGATCACCAGAGGGTGGATCCAGCTCTCGAACTGGGCGGCCAGCACGAGGAAGACGATCAGCAGTCCGAGGCCGAAGACGAACAGGATCGACGAGCCGGAGGAGCGGAATTCCAGGGACTGTCCCTTGAAGTCGATCGAGGCCTCCTGGGGAAGCACTTCGCGCGCCACCCGTTCCATGCCGGTGAGGGCGTCGCCCAGCGTTACGCCCGGCGCCAGACCGGCATCGATGGTGATGGCGCGGACGCGGTTGTACCGGTTGAGGGTCGGGCTGTCGGCAAACGGCTCGATGGTCACGACGGCCGCCAGCGGGATCAGTTCACCCGAACGCGACGAGCGGACATAGATGTTCTGCACATCGTTCGGCGTGCTCTGCTCCGTGCGCAGCCCTTCCAGAATGACATCATATTCTTCGCCATTGTCGATATAGGTCGTGACCCGGCGCGAGCCGAGCATGGTCTGCAAGGTCGAGCCGATTTCGGACACCGTGACGCCCAGGTCGGCGGCGCGCTCGTAATTGATCTGTATGCGGTATTGCGGCTGGGTTTCCTTGTAGTCCCAGTCGATGTCCGTGAGGCCCGGATTGTCGGCCTCGAGGGCGGCAACGAAGGTGTCGCGCCATTCGACGACCTGTTCATAGGACGGTCCGCCGATCACGAACTGCACGGGCTTGCCGCCGCCGCCAGCGAGTCCCTGACGCATGATGGCAAAGGCGCGGATGCCGGGAAGGTCGGACATCTTGCCGTTGATTTCGGCGATGATGTCATCGGCGGGGCGGCGGTTCGCCCAGTCATCCAGCACGGCGACCACGTTGCCCTGGTTGTAGCTGTTGGAGCCGAAACCGGGCGCACGTACGAGCAGGCGGCTGACCTCGCCGGACTCGGTATAGGGCAACAGGCGCCGTTCGATCTCGTCGAGATATTTCGACATGTACTCGAAGGAGGCGCCCTCGGGCCCGCGCACGCTGATGAAGAAGGAGCCGCGATCTTCCTGCGGGGCATATTCCTGGCCGAGGTTCTGGAACAGAAACCAGATCGCCACGAAGGCGCCGATCAGGCCGGCCACCATGATCAACGGGAACTTGACGATGATGTCGAAGACCAGAGCATAGACAAACTTCAGGCCGTCGAAAGCCCGGTCGACGAGGTTGGGCAGGAGCGCCAGCGCGCCTTTGCGGTTCTTGACGTGCGGCTGCAGGATCTTCGACGCGATCATCGGTGACAGGGACAGCGCAACGAAGCTCGAGAAGGCGACGGAGGCGGCGATGGTGATGGCGAACTCGGTGAACAGGCGGCCGGTATTGCCCTGCATGAAGGTGATCGGGATGAACACCGCCATCAGCACCATCGTGGTGGCGACAACCGCGAAGCCAACCTGCCGCGTGCCGTTATAGGCGGCGACCAGCGGGGTTTCGCCCAGCTCTTCCATGCGGCGGTGGATGTTTTCGAGCACGACGATCGCGTCATCGACGATCAGGCCGATGGCGAGCACCAGCGCGAGCAGGGTGAGCAGGTTCAGTGACAGGCCAAGGCCCAGCATCACCATGAAGGTGGCAATCACCGAGACGGGCACGGTCACCGCCGGGATGAGGGTCGCGCGCGCGCTGCCGAGGAAAAGGAAGATGACGAGCGTCACCAGCAGGACGGCAATGCCGAGTGTCAGCCAGACCTCGCGGATCGAGGCTTCGATGAAGACCGAACTGTCGAACGACATGTAGATCTGCATGCCATCGGGCAGGGCGGTGTTGAGCTCTGCCGCAAGGCGCTTGGCGGCCTTGGCGACGTCAACCGTGTTGGCGGTGGACTGTTTGACGATGCCGAGGCCCACCATCGGCTGGCCGTTGCCGCGGAAGGTCGTACGGTCATTCTCGGTGCCGCGCTCCACACGGGCGACGTCGCCGAGGCGGACGAGGTAGCCCTCGCCTTCGGCGATCACGAGACCGGCAAAGTCCTCCGCCGAGCGAAAGGCCCGGTCGATGCGCATGGTGTAATAGAGGTCGCCGGATTCCAGGTTGCCGGCAGGCGCTTCGATGTTCTCGGCGCGCAGGGCCCGCTCGATGTCGCCCGAGGTCAGGCCGCGCGCGGCCAGTGCCCTGCGGTCGATCCAGACGCGCATCGCATAGTCCCGCGCG
>JBGSOU010000407.1:0-3020 GCA_041739025.1 Hyphomonas sp. | reverse complement strand
CTTCATCGGCGCGCCGCTCCAGTCGCGGTAGTTGAACGGCATGTGCTTGTAGAGCGCTTCGGACCGGAACAGCACCGTCGAGGCGCCTTTGGCGCAATAGCCATACTTGTGCAGGTCGGCGCTCATCGAGTGTACCGCCGGCACTTCGAAATCGAACGCCGGCACGTCCACCCCGTTCATCCGCGCAAACGGCGCGAAATAGCCGCCAACGCAGGCGTCGACATGCAACCACACCTTCTTCTCTGCCGCGACCTCGCCGAGCGCCGTGATGGGGTCGATGATGCCATGCGGGAAGTTCGGCGCCGAGCCGACCATCATGATCGTGCCGGCGTCCACGGCCGCCGCCATCGCGGCCGGGTCGGCCTCATAGCTGCCATCGGTCTTCAGCTTCACGCGCCGCACGGCGATGTCCATCAGGTGCGCCGCCTTGTCGAAGGCGAGGTGGGCCGAGCGCGGCAGCACGATGTTGTGGCCGGTCTGCGGCTTGCCTTCGGCGCGTGCAAAGTCCCGCGCGGTTTTCATCGCCATGGTGATCGAGTCTGTTCCGCCGGAGGTCATCGCGCCTGCGGCGCTCTCCGGGGCGTGCAGCAGGCCGAGCGCCATCCCGATCACCTCCTTCTCCATCTGCGCGAGCGAGGGGAAGGCGAGGGGCCCGAGCCCGTTCTCCGACATGTAGAGGGAATAAGCCTCCTTCTGGACCTGCTGCACCGCCTCGCCGGCATTGAAAACATAGACGGCAGTGCGGCCGCTGCGCCAATCCACGTCCTTTCCGCCCCGCGCGATCATCTCCTCGCGCACCTCGTTCCAGTCTCGGCCTTCGGCGGGCATCTGCATGACGCGGGCTCCTTCTGCTGCCCGGCCAGCCTAGGCGCTGGCGCCGCAACTGGCCAGCTGCACTGCACAACGCCGCGCGAGCAGAAAATAAATGCTCGCGTGTTGCGCTAAGGGCGTTGCGGCCTTCCTGTGGTCTGCGTAATTTACGTTTCGATAACCTATCAACATCGGGAAGAGCGGCGCCAGGATGACGGACTATATCGGATATGAAGCGCTGACCCAGGCTGCCATGCGCGGCGTCGTGCGCGAGGCCCTGCGCCGCGCCAAGACGAATGGCGGCGTGCCGGGCGATCACCACTTCTACGTCTCTTTCCGCACCCGCGCGCCCGGCGTGAAGATTGCCGACCATCTGGTCCAGCGATTCCCGGAAGAGATGACCATCGTCATCCAGCACCAGTACTGGGACCTTGAAGTCCACGAGGGACATTTCGAAATTGTCCTGAAGTTCTCGGGCGTCCCGCAGCATCTCTCGATCCCGCTCGCGGCCATCACGCGCTTCGTCGATCCGTCGGTGAACTTCGGCCTCACCTTCGAAACGCGCGGCCGCGATGCCGGCGTTCTGTCCCCGGCCGCCGAGGTCGTGACCGAGGCGCCGAAGGCCGTGCCGGCGGAAACCGTCGTCAACCTTGACGCCTACCGCCGCAAGTAAGGCCGGCCTTTTGACCGAAGAGGCCAAACCCCGCGTCTCCGACGCCGAGATGCTGGCGCGATTCCAGGGCTCGAAAAAACGCCCGCCCTGTTCGGACACGCTCGGTATGCGCCTCGCCGCCCTCTCGCAGGCCGACCAATGGGTGCGCATGGAGTTTGACGTCTCGCCCGCCTTCGCCAACCCCACCGGCGCCGTGCAGGGCGGTTTCATCTCCGCCATGCTGGATGAAGCGATGAGCACCGCCGTGATCATTGCCTCCAACATCACGATGACCGCGCCGACGCTGGAAATGAAAACCAGCTACCTGAAGCGCCTGATGCCCGGCAAGGCGAGCGTCGTGGCGCGCATCCTGAAGCTCGGCAAATCCGCAGCCTTCATGGAAGCCGACTGTTTCGACGCCGAAGGCGCCCTCGTCGCCCGCGCCACCGCGACGGCGATCCCGATGCCCTTCAAACGCCTCTGACGGCTTCCCCTTCACCCTGAAGGGAGAAGCACCCCAAAATCCCCCGCGCCACCTCCGGAAAAATCGGCTATGGTACTGCCATAACAAAAACCTCCCGGGAGGAGACCACATGGCTGATGATCCCAAAGCGCCGACCGGCGTTCCGCACTCCGTACTCGAACTCTCCGCCTTCAACCCGGTCGCGCGTGACAATCCCCATCCGCTGCTGAAATCCCTGCGCGAAGGCTGCCCGGTGATGCGCGACGAGGCCGCCAAGGTCTGGGTGCTCAGCCGCTACAAGGATATCCGGGACACCGTGAGCGACCGCACCTTCGTGCGCCATCCGCGGAACGCCGACCCCGAATCGATCACCGCCCGCCTCGTCGAGGAGGGCAGGGAGGGGCGCACCAGCATCCTCTTCCTCGACGATCCGGACCATGCCCGCATCCGCCAGCCCCTCGCCAAGGCCTTCTATGCCCGCATCAACAGGATGCGGCCCGAAATCGAGGCGATGGTCGACCGGGTGATCGACGCGGCCCCGGCCAGCGGCGCGTTCGACCTGATGGAACAGGTCGCCGTGCCGCTCCCGGTCCTCGTCATCGCCCGCATCCTCGGCGTCGATGAAGAGCGTCTCGCCGATTTCCGTCAGTGGTCGGAAGATGTCATTCTCGGCCTCAATCCCGTCCGCACACCGGAAGAGGACGCCCGCATGATCTCCGGCGGCGCGTCGCTGGACGCCTATTTCGCCGAGCTGATGCAGGCCCGCCGTCATGCGCCGCAGGACGATCTCGTCACCGACATGGTCCAGCTGCAGGCCAGCGGCGAGGCCGATGTCGCAGATGACGAAGTCTGCCTCAACCTGCAGGCCCTCCTCGTCGGCGGCAATCTCACCACCACCGATCTCATCGGCAACGGCCTCTGGCTTCTCTTGAACCATCCGCAGCAGGTCGCCGCGCTGCGCGCCGATCCCGGCCTTGCCGCCCAGGCGGTCGAGGAAGTGTTGCGCTACGAAGCGCCGGTCCAGATCACGTCCCGCATCGTCGAGCAGGACCGTACCGTCGCCGGCTGTCCGATGCAGAAGGGCCAGCCGGTCTG
>JBGSOU010000395.1:0-1527 GCA_041739025.1 Hyphomonas sp. | reverse complement strand
GATCTGCCTGCCGGCCGATCTGGCCCAGAAGCTGGCGGCGGCCGGCGTATTCCGGATGATCACGCCGAAGCGGTTTGGCGGCCTCGAATGCACGCCGCGCGAAATCGTTGAAGTGACGGAACGGCTTGCCACCGCCAATGCCAGCGCGGGCTGGTGCGCTATGATTGGTGCGACCACCGCGCTGAACGCCGCCTACATGGAACCCGTGTTTGCCGAAGAGATCTATGGCAATCCGATGATCATCACCGGTGGCGTATTCGCGCCGATGGGCAAGGCGGTGGTGGAGGGCGACCACTACCGCGTGACGGGGCGCTGGCAATGGGGCTCGGGCTCGGCCAACTGCACCTGGCTGTGCGGCGGTTGCACGATCTGGGAAAACGGCGAGATGAAGCGGCTGCCGTCCGGTGCGCCGGACGCGCGGATGATGGTCTTCCCGGCGGCCGACGCCGTGCTGCATGACACCTGGCATGTGATGGGCCTCAAGGGCACCGGGTCGGGCGACATTGAAGTGAATGGCCTGCGCGTGCCCAAGGGCCGGTCGGTTTCACTTGTGGGGGACACGCCGCACGAGACCGGCGCCTTGTTCAAATTTCCGGCCTTTGGCCTGCTGGCGCTCGGGGTGTGCGCGGTGGCGCTCGGCAACACGCGCGGCGCGCTCGACGCCTTCCATGACCTTGCAACCGTCAAGAAAAGCCAGGGCTCGTCGAAGACGCTGTCAGAGCGCCAGACCATGCAGGAAGCGTTCGCCCGGTGCGAAGCCAGCTGGCGCGCGGCGCGGGCCTATCTTTACTCGGAAATAGACCGGGTCTGGACGATTGCCCAGCAACCGGGCGAAATTCCGGTCGAGGTGCGCGCCGACCTGCGGCTCGCCTGCACGCACATGACGCGCACGGGCGCGGAAATCTGCCGCACACTGTACGATCTGGGCGGCGGCGCAGCCCTGTTTGAAACGAGCGATCTGCAGCGCCGGTTTCGCGATGCGCATGCGATCACCCAGCATATCGTGACGGCGCCCTCCACGCTTGAGCTGACCGGCCGGATCCTGTTTGGCTTGCCGACCGATGGCGGAATGATCTGAGGCGTCACCAGGTCTCGTTCCAGGGCCGGAGGTCGAGTTCGTGCGTCCAGGCGGAGCGGTGCTGGTGGTGCAGCCAGACATAGTTTTTCGCAATCTCGTCCGGGATCAGCAGGCCGTCCTGCGCCCGGCGTTCGTCCGCATCCGGAAGGGTGTCCCGAATGAACTGGCTGTCGATGGCGCCATCGATCACCACATGCGCCACGTGAATGCCTTGCGGGCCAAGTTCCCGCGCCATGGATTGTGCGAGCGCGCGCAGGGCATGTTTCGCGCCGGCGAAGGCGGAAAAGCCGTCCCGGCCCCGCAGGCCGGCGGTCGCGCCCGTGCAGCCGCCGGCCTGTCCGAGAACACGACGACATCGGGACCCTGTGTGGTCACCCGAACGACGAAAGGAGAGAACGATGAAGCGACACTTCTCCCTCCTGCTGGCGATCCCGCTGCTCGCAGCCGGA
>JBGSOU010000383.1:0-6630 GCA_041739025.1 Hyphomonas sp. | reverse complement strand
GCAGCGCGCGCGCCACCCCGTCAAGCGCGCTCGGCGGCGCGCCGTCCTTCGCCTTGGATGCCCGCTCGGCAGCCTTCACCTCTTCCCAGGCGACGGTTTGTTCGTGGGCGGAGCGTTCCGCGTCCGTGCCGAACAAGTGCGGGTGCCGGCGGATCATCTTGTCATTGATGGCGCCCACGACATCGGCCAGCGCAAATGCGCCTTGCTCTTCGGCCATGCGGCTGTGGAACATCACCTGAAACAGAAGGTCGCCGAGTTCATCGCGCAGCTCGCCCATGTCGGCGCGCTCGATCGCGTCGGCCACTTCATAGGCTTCCTCGATCGTGTAGGGCGCAATCGTCGCGAAATCCTGCTCAAGATCCCAGGGGCAGCCGCTCTCCGGATCGCGCAGTTTTGCCATGATGCGCGCCAGTTCGCGGAACGCTTCGGCAGCCTCCTGAAACCTGTCTGCCTTGACCGTCATGCGCCACTCCTGTGCCTTCGCCCGTTCTTGCCTTGCGGGTCCTGGAGGCGCAAGGTGATTGACATCCCCGGGCTGAAGCGGGACGGGAGACCTGCTCTCAACAGGTTTTTGGCCGGAATCGCGTCCGGCAGGGTGATGACATGAAAGACAAGCTGGCGCTCGTCGGGTTCGAATGGGCCGGACCGCAACTGCGCGCTTGGGCATTTGATGAAGAGGGTGAAATCCTCTCCTCGTTCCAGGTGCATGAGGAAGCGGTGGCAGGTCATGCAGACTGGCCGGGCCGCGTCCGGTTCCATCTGGCCGAATGGCTGGGTGAAAATCCGGACGTGCCGGTGATCGGCTGCGGGGACGTGTCGGCATCGTTGCTGCGCACCAGCGACCTTCAGCTGACCGTGCCGATCTCGCTGGCCCATCTGGCGGGCCATCTCGGCAACGAGGGCGGCATCCACCTCGTGCCCTGGATCGGCCAGCAGAATCCGCCGGACCTCACCTGCGGCGCCGAAACGGTGCTGCTGGGCCTCGGGGAGGCGGCTGAAACAGTCTGCATCGCCGGCCAGCACACCCAGCATTGCGTCACCGAGCATGGCCGCCTGATCGGGTTTTCGACCGAAATCACCGCCGAGCTGCGCGATATCCTGCTGCAGCACGGCACGCTGTCGATTTCCGGGTCCGGAACGCAGACCTTTGACATGAAGGTCTTCCGCGACTGGATCGAGCGCGCCCTCGATACCGGCGACACGCCCCCCGTCTTCGCGGTCGAGGCGGCGATCCGCCAGGGCCGGCTGCTGCCGGAAAACAAGGCTGCCGCCCTTGCAGGCCTGATGATTGGCGCGGACGTCGCAGCAAACTATGATCCGGGTGACGAGGTGCTGCTGGTGGCAGACGGTCCCTTGCTTGAAGCCTATGGGTTTGCTCTGGATGCTTTGGGCGCTGAAGTGGTCGAAACGTCCGCCTTGGAAGCCCTTCAGGACGGGCTGTTCGAAATCGCCGATCTTGCCGGACTGCTCGGCGAGGATTAAGGCGCCTCCCAGACACGCAGGAGTCCGGCCCTTCGATGATCATCACGCCTGAATGCGTCGCCCCCACCGGAAGCCTCAACGGCCAGTCGCCGCTCTGGAGCCATTCCGAGGGATTCCTGTGGTGGGTCGACCAGAAGCGCGCCAAGTTGCACCGCTACAATCCGCGCACCGGCAATACCCGCCGGTACGAGTTACCGGTGCGCCCCAGCCGGATCGCGCTGTACGACGGCTTGCTGCTGATGGCGGCCGACCGCGAGATCGGATTCTTCGATCCCGCCACCGAGATCTATGAGCGCCTCGCCGCTGTGGAAGGCGAGCCGGAGACCAACCGCACCAGCGACGGCGGCGTCGCGCCGGACGGCTCGTTCTGGTTTGCCACCGAGGATGATGCCGAGCGCGAGCCCGTTGGCGCCTATTACCGCTACAATCCCGACCGCACGATTGCGCCGATCCGGCTGCCCTCGGTGATGTCCTCGCGGACGTTCGAATTCTCCCCCGATGGCCGCACGTTCTACACGTGTGATTCGGCCGAGAGCGAGATATTGGCCCATGATTTCGATCCGGAAACTGGCGCCGTGACCGGCCGGCGGACATTCGCCTTCACCCACGCCTTCGGCGGCAAGCCCTATGGTTCTGCCGTGGATCGGGACGGCGGGCTCTGGACCTGCCTGCACGGCGCCTCGCGCGTGGTCCGCTTCACGCCGGATGGCCAGGTCGATCAGGTGATCGTGCTGGCAGCGCCCTTGCCGACGGGCTGCGCCCTTGGCGGCGAAGACCTGCGAACCCTGTTCATCACCACGTCCCGCGTCGGGCTCAGCTTCCCGCAGCTGGACTCGCGGCCGCTCTCGGGCAGCCTGTTTGCTGTCACGGTCGATGTGCCGGGCCAGCCCTGCCGGAATTTCGGCCAGAAAGGCTGACGCAGCCGCGGGCGGCGTGCGCAAAATGCGCCGCGACAATCAAAGCTCTAGGGCCGCGTATCCATCAGGTTGCGGGCGATCACCATGCGATGCACTTCGCTCGGGCCGTCATAGATCCGCATGTTCCGGATGCGCCCCGCCATCAGGTGAAGCGGCATTTCCTTGGTCATCCCCATTGCGCCGAAGCACTGCATGGCATGGTCGATGATCTCGGTCGCCATTTCGGGCGCGAAGACCTTGATCATCGAGATTTCCGAACGGACATCCTGACCCTGATCGATCTTCCAGGCGCAGTCATATGCCATCAGGCGGGCCGCGTGGATTTTCATCGCCCCGTCCGCCACCCACCACTGGATGGACTGGCGTTCGGACAGCTTCGCGCCGAAGGTCCGGCGTTGCGGCGCATATTCGCGCATCATGTCGAGGGCGCGCTGCGCCGCGCCGATGCACCAGGCGGCCATCTCCATCCGCCGTGTGCCGAGCCGGATCTGCATCGGGCCGAACCCGTCGCCCTCCTTGCCCAGCAGTTTCCATCCGGGAACGCGGCAATCCTCCAGCACGACTTCATAGGTGAACTCACCGCCCAGCATCGGGATGCGGCGCAACACCTTGAAGCCCGGCGTCTCCCGGTCGACCAGAAAGGCCGACATGCCGCCGCGCGCGCCCTTGGCCTTGTCGGTGATCGCCATCAGGATGGTGAAGTCGGCTTCGGCGGCCCGCGTGATCCAGATCTTGCGGCCGTTGATGATCCAGTCCTCGCCGTCGCGGACCGCGCGCGTCGACATACCGGCGGGGTCAGATCCGGCGCCGGGCTCCGAGATTCCGATCGCGGAGATCGTCTCGCCGCGGGCGTAGGGATCCAGATAGGCCTCTTTCTGGCGCGGGTTGACGGTCGCCATCAACATCCGGAGGTTCGGGGAGTCCGGGGGCAGGGTATAGGTCGCGGCGGTTGACCCGAGCGCCTCGTTGACGGCGACCAGCGCGACATGCGGCAGGCCCATGCCGCCGGCCTCCTCGGGCGCATCAAGACTCCACAACCCCATCTCTTTCGAAACCCGATCGAGACGTTCGCGTTCACCGACCGAGAGGTAGGCCCCTTCGCCCGCAGCGTCCCGCGCCAGAACCGCGCCTTCCAGCGGCATCAGCTCTTCACGCACGAATCGCTGAACGAGGTCGCGCAGCATCCGGTGGTCTTCGTCGAGTTCGAAATTCATGAACCAGTCCTCCTGTGCCCCGGTTTAGGCCGCTTGGGGCAGGCCGCAAAGCGCCCCGCGCCGGCTTCCCCAGCGGGAGGCATCAAACCGGGCGGACTAGGTAGAATCCCGATGGCTTTCGGAGAGCCGATGAGACTCAATGAGACAAAATGAACTGGGGAGGACGAATGAGCGAACAGGGAGCGTCTGCGCCGTCACAACGTTTGCCAGACATCAACACCATAGGCCTGCAGGCCCCGCTGGACTGGCTCGCCGCCGGCTGGCGGGACTTTCTCGCCGCGCCCGTGATCAGCCTGCTCTATGGCTCGGTCCTCGCTGCCATCAGCGCCGGCATTTTCTGGGTGCTCTATTCAACGGGATCGGCCAGCTGGTTCTACGTCCTGCTGGGCGGTTTCCTCATCATCGGCCCGATGCTGGGCATGGGGCTCTATGCCATCGCGCGTGCGCTGGCCGAGGGCCGGAAGCCGAGGCTCCTGGATGTGATCTGGGTGCAGGATGCTGCCCGCAAGGACCAGCTCCTGCTGGGCTTGCTGCTGGTGTTCCTGTACTTCCTGTGGACCCGGATCGCACAGGTGATCTACGCGCTCTCGACCTGGCGAATCCTGAAAGGCCGGTCGGAATTCCTGCATTTCGTGCTGGTTGATCCCAACGGCCAGATGATGATCCTGATGGGCCTGCTGACCGGCGGCGTCGTCGCATTCTGTAACTACGCGCTGGCGGCGGTTGCGGCGCCCATGCTGCTCGACAGGCGCTATGACGTGTTCATGGCGCTGGCGACCAGTGTGCGCTGCGTCAACCGGAACTTTTTCCCGATGCTGTTCTGGGCGGTCCTGATCGTGCTGCTGACACTTTTCGGCATACTGGCCGCGTTTGCGGGTCTGGCGATCGTGTTCCCGGTCATCGGCATGGCCAGCTGGCACGCCTACCGGGCGCTCGTCCGGTCCTGAGCCCTCGGGCGCGCCCAATGGGGGGGGCCGCGGCCCTTGCGGCCCGGGCCGGGTCACCCCAGATGGGCTTAAGTCGCCGAATCCTGCACATTTGCCGTGGACGCGGGTTCATAAACGGGCTACTCGCCCGCCTTTGAAAAACGAGTGATATTATGGCCGACAAGGACCAGAAACCGAAGAAGAAGCGGGTCGGACCGCTGACTTTCCTCGCGCAGGTGCGTGCGGAAGGGAACAAGGTGACCTGGACGACCCGTCAGGAAACCATTCAGGCGACCATTTTCGTGGTCATCATGTCGATCCTGATCGCAATCTTCCTTTTCCTGGCCGATACGCTCATAACGATCTTCGTCAATTTTGTGCGGGGCGCCTGAGGGTGAACCCCGTGAATCCAGACCTGCAGGAGCGCGCCCGGCCCATGCCTGATGCCAAGTGGTACATTGTCCACGCCTATTCGAACTTCGAAAAGAAGGTCGCCGCCTCGATTCGCGAGCAGGCCGAACGCAAGGGTCTGACCGCCCTGATCGAAGAGATTGAAGTGCCGACTGAAGAAGTCGTCGAAGTCGCGCGCGGCAAGAAAAAGACCGTCGAACGGCGCTATTTCCCGGGCTATGTCCTGATGAAGGCCCAGCTCACCGACGATATCTATCACCTCGTCAAGGACACGCCAAAGGTCTCCGGCTTTCTCGGCGCGGAAGGCGGCAAGAAGCCGCTTCCCGTCCGCCAGCGCGAAGTCGACCGGATTCTTGGCAAATCGACCGACACGGCGGCTGAACGCCCCCGCGCCCGGATCAGTTTCGAAATCGGCGAACAGGTTCAAGTCAACGATGGTCCGTTCCAGGGCTTCGAAGGCGCCGTTGAGGAAATCGACGAGGCCAATGGCCGCCTGAAAGTCACCGTTTCGATCTTCGGGCGGGGCACGCCGGTCGATCTCGAATTCGATCAGGTCGTGAAGGTCTGAGACTCAACGCTGCACGGCGCCATGACGGCCTTGAAACCGCCGCCGCCCGCCTGTATGCCGAAACCGGATTGCCGCCTTAGCTCAGTTGGTTAGAGCGCTGGTTTGTGGAACCAGAGGTCCCCCGTTCAAGCCGGGGAGGCGGTACCATCTCGCCAAAGCCCGATTTCGCGGCGTTTGGCGCCCCGCCAGAAGGTATTTGTACCTGTTGCAAAAGGGCCGCGGTTAGGGAAAATTTCCACGGAAAACGGTGTTCTACTTCCTGTTTTCGCTCGCCGATTCACCAAAAACCGATTAACAACCAACTATGCGGTTTATTCCGTATGAACCTAGGGCCGAAGGCAATTCCGTCGATCGGCACACAAAAGGGGATTGAGTATGAAGAAAACTCTGATGTGCGCTACCGCTGCGGCCGCTTTCGCGTCTGCCGGGCTCACTGCACACGCGGAAGGCTGGTACTCCCGCGCTGACCTCCAATACACGTTCGATGGCCGCGCTGACCACGACGCGAAAGTTTCTACCAACGGCAACATCGCTGATGATTCGGATGCGTCCGAAATGCTCGGCGCCGACGTCGGTTTTGGCTATGGCTACGACAGCGGCCTGCGCGTTGAAGGCGTTCTTGGCTTCCGCGGTGGCGATCTTGAAGTCCCGACCACGATTGCCGGCACGTTGGCCGGCACGACTGTCAATGCTGCTGGCACCGCCAGCGTCATGGACCTCATGATCAACGGCATCTACGACTTCAACAAGGACGGCACGATCCGTCCTTACATCGGCGCCGGTATCGGTGGCACGCGCATCCGCGCCAAGGCCGCCAACCGCGTCACCGGAACGTCGCCGAACCTTGGCGCTGCCAACGGATTCAACGACACTGCTTCGGGTGTGGCCTATCAGGGCCTCCTCGGCGTGGGCTTCAAGCTTTCCGAGCGCCTCACCATGGACCTTGGCTACAAGTACTTCATGGCTGAAGATCTGGAGTTTGACGGCAATCACGGCGGCGTCGCCTATGATGTCGACTACACGGACCACACGGCAACGCTCGGTCTGCGCTACGCCTTCGGCGTGACGCCGCCGCCGCCGGCACCTCCGCCGCCGCCGCCGCCTCCGCCGCC
>JBGSOU010000359.1:0-2444 GCA_041739025.1 Hyphomonas sp. | reverse complement strand
GCACGGCCAGCGGCAGCGGCGCCGGCTCACTCTTGTAGGCGCGAAGCACCTCGGCCGGCGTCATGTTGCGCGCCGCCTGTCCGGCGTCGATGAAAGACGGATTGGGTCCGGTCGAGATCAGCGGCGTCACCGTTTCGCTGGCGGGTGGGGCGTTGATCAGCAAGGCGCCGGGCGCGCCGAAATTCACCACCCGCATCAGGTCTGCCGTGATCGGATCATCGCGGTTCATGGCGACCGCCGGCACGCCGAGGAACAGCGGATGGGCCAGTTCCTCGATCCGTCCGGCAGTCTCCACCGGCACGGGAAGGGCGAAGGCGGCATCGGCCACCGCATCGGGCGCCAGTTCCACGCCCCAGGCCCGGCCCAGCCGGCCAAGGCTGGAGCGGGCGAGTTCATTGCTGACGCCGAACATGTCGCCCGTCACGGCGGTCTTGGCGGCCGGATCAACCAGGAAGACCGCGCGCCCGCCGCGCAGCAGGTATTGATCGATCAGCCATTCCTGACGGCTCGACAGCGGCGGCGGGTGGGCCACGAGCAGGACGTCCAGATCCGGCGGCAAGGCGGAAAAATCCTCTGCAACCGGATCGATTTCGAAACTGCGCGCGATGTCCTGCAGTAGGACATAGCCGCCCTCGGGATCGGGCGAGTTCATGCCGGGCAGGGAGGAAAGGATGCCGATGCGCGGCGGCTCGGGATGGTTCAGGCGCGCGATCATCCGCGTCAGATCATATTCAAGGGTCAGTTCCTGTTCCGGCGCGAGGAAGGGCAGGATGCGCGTGTCATCGATCGTGTTGCGCCCGATGATGCCGAAATAGAGCGGGTCATTGCCGTTCGTCTGGATCGCCGGAATGCCGGCCGCCAGCGCCGCGTCCTCGGCTTCGGAGAAGGGGGAGGGGTCGAGCTCGTGCACCCTTACCCGGCCGCCGGAAGCGGCCTGATAGCTCGCAAGCAATTCGCGCACCCGCGCCGAATGGGCCTGGACGGCCGGGTAATCCTGCCCGACACGCCGCGCATAGACGAGGGTCAGGTCCACAGGTTCGGAAATGTCGGCCAGCGTCGCGCGCGTCGCATGCGACAGCGTGTAGAGACCGCCTTCGGTGAAATCGATCCGCGCGCCGGCCAGCAGGCGCTGCGCGGCGATGTTCCCGGCCAGCAGGATCACGCCGGCCAGCAGGGTCGAGAAGAGGAGGTAGCGTTGCGCGTTCATGGCCCCGCCCTCAGCCCAGTCTCTGGCGCGAAGCCCAGAGGCAGTTGAGATAGGCAAAGGTCGCGGTGAAACCGGCGAAATAGGCAACCGCGCGCAGTTCCAGCACGCCGCGTTGCGCGCCTTCGAACTGGGTGATGAAGGAGAAGCGCGCGATCAGGTCGGCAAAGCCGGTCCCAAACAGGCCCTGCACGGTGGACAGCACCAGCGGCCAGCCGGCGGCGGTGAACACGAAGGCGATCACCACGCTGATCACGAAGGCGGCCACCTGGCTGCCGGTCAGCGCGGAAATTGCCGCACCAATCGAAAGATAGGCGCCCGCCATCAGCAGGCTGATGAAATAGGTCAGCCCAATCGCGGTATTGTCCGCCGGGCCGAGGAAGTTGACCGACACCCACATCGGCGCGGTCAGCACGAGGCCCGCCGCCGCCACGGTCCAGGCCGCCATAAGCTTGCCCAGCACCAGCCCCGGAATGCCGACAGGCAACGACAGCAGAAGTTCGTCGGTGCCGCTCGCCGCCTCGTCCGCCCACAGACGCATCGCCAGCGCCGGCAGGAAGATCATGTAGAGCCAGGGGTGCCACATGAAGAAGGGTTGCAGGTCGGCCACGCCCGTATCGAAGAAGCGGCCTGCTTCCCAGGTGAACAGGCCCAACGCCAGGAGGAACACGGCGAGGAAAACATAGGCCATCGGCGTCGCGAAATACGCGCCGAGTTCGCGCCGGTAGGTCGCGCTGAAGCCGCTCATCTGGCGCGTCAGGAAGCCCATCACTGTGTCTCGTCCTCGACCTGGTCGGTCAGGCGCGCGAAGGCCGCCTCCAGCGTGCCCTCCTCGGAACGCCGGGCGATCCCGGCCGGCGTGTCATCGGCGATGATCCGCCCCCGGTCGATCAGCACCGCGCGGTGGCACATCGCCGGCACTTCGGTCAGCGTATGGGTGGAAATGATGATCGCCTTGGTGGGCGCCATCCGCGCGATCAGCGCCCGCACGGCGCGTTTCTGGTTCGGGTCAAGACCGTCGGTCGGCTCGTCCAGCACCAGCACGGGCGGATCATGCAGGATCGCGCCGGCCAGACCCACCCGGCGGCGATAGCCTTTCGAGAGGTCCCCGATCCGCTGATGGCTGACGGTCGAGATGCGCGCATCGGCAATTGCCCGGTCGATGGCATCGCGGCGCCCGGCGCGGGGCAGGGCGCGCGCTTCGGCAAGAAAGCGCAGGAATTCCGGCGGCGTCATGTCG
>JBGSOU010000480.1:0-2541 GCA_041739025.1 Hyphomonas sp. | reverse complement strand
GTCATGGCCGACAGCGACAGCGTGACGCCCGGCAGCAGGTCGTCCTGCGTGATTCCCCGCGAGGCGGCCGTCTGTCCGCACAGCTGGATCGATGCGCCGGCGGCGACCAGCTCGGCAACCAGACCGGCATTCGGATTGGGGCTGCCGCGCTTGGCGTCGTTGATCACATCCATTGCGGCCGGTCCGTGCACGACGATGGCCACCGATACGTTTTCGTCCGGTACACCGGCGAGGGCGTGCATGTTGAGCAGCCGCGCCGCGCTGTCGAGATTGCGGTTCACGGCCTCGCCTTCACTGGCGGCCGCAAGGTCGAACGCCACCTTGAAGCGGGCATCCGCCGGCAGCACGGCGCCCGGCACCGGCACCGTCTTGCCATAAGACGGCACGCGCGGACCGGCGGCGAAATCTTCAGGCCCGGCGAGTGCCGGCAAGGCGAGGCAGAAGGCAGCGGCGGCAAGTACGGTCAGGCGCATCGGGATCAGTCCTTGAGGGCGGCGGCATGATGGGCGATGTGCTCGTCCATGTAGGTCGCGATGAAGTAATAGTCGTGACCGTATCCCTCGTGCAGGCGGTAGTCGAGACGCTGGCCATCCTTCTCGCAGGCGGCGATGAAAATCTCCGGTTTCAACTGGGTTTCGAGGAAACTGTCCGCCGTGCCGGTATCGACGAGAATCCTGGCGCGGCTCTGGCGTTCCTTGACCAGTTCGGTCGCGTCATATTGCTCCCACGCGATCGAGGGCGGGCCAAGATAGGCGGTGAACGCCTTCTCGCCCCAGGGCACGCGGGCAGGCGAGGTAATCGGCGAAAAGGCCGAGCAGGATTTGTACGTATCCGGATGTTTGAGGTGCAGCGTGATCGCGCCGTGCCCGCCCATCGAATGGCCGAAGATGCCCTGCCGCGTCATGTCTGCCGGGAAGTGTGCCGCGATCAGGCCGGGCAGTTCGTCCGTGATGTACTGGTCCATCTTGAAATGCCGGTCCCAGGGCGCTTGCGTGGCGGTCAGGTAGAACCCTGCGCCTTGCCCGAGGTCATAGGCGCCGTCGTCCGGCACCTCCTCGCCGCGCGGGCTGGTATCCGGCGCGATGATCATCAGGCCGTGGCGCGCCGCATGGGCCTGCACCCCGGATTTCTCCATCATGTTCGCCCAGGTGCAGGTCAGCCCCGACAGGTACCACAGCACCGGCACCGGCCCGTGGGCGGCCTGTGGCGGGGTATACACCGCAAACCGCATCGTGCAGCCCAGCACCGCGCTCGCGTGATCCTGCACGGACAAGGTGCCGCCGAAGGATTTCCAGGAAGATACAGGGGTCAGGGTCATGCGGCTGTCTACTCTCTTGAACCGGGACCACAATGCCCCGATAGAACACCGGCCATCAAGGCGGGAGACCAGTTTTGAACCATTACGTGCTCTACGGCGCCGAAGTCAGTTATTTCTCCGGCAAGGCGCGCGCCTACCTGCGCTGGCGCGGCGCAGACTTCGAGGAACGTCTCGCCACGCGCGAAGTATACCGCGACGTGATCCTGCCGAAGGTCGGCTGGCCGGTCATCCCGGTTCTGGAATTGCCGGACGGCACAGCGGTGCAGGACACCGCCGACATCATCGACACGGTGGAAGCGCTGGAAGCCGCCGCGCCACCCGCCCTTCCGGAGGGTGCGCTGCAGCGCCTCGCCTCGCGCCTGTTCGAACTGTTCGCAGATGAGTGGCTGGTGCTGCCCGCCATGCATTACCGCTGGAACTATAACGAGGACTGGGCCTACCGCGAATTCGGCGCGATCTCGGCGCCGGATGCGCCGCTGGCCGAGCAATACGCCATCGGCAAGAAGAATGGCGAACGCTTCAAGGGCGCGGTGCCGATGCTGGGGGTCAGCGAGGACACGCGCGATGGTATCGAGGCGGCCTATGAAACCTTCCTGCGCGACTTGTCCGCCCATCTGGAGCGCCATCCCTACCTCCTCGGCGAACGCGCTTCGCTCGGCGACTTTGCGCTCAATGGGCCGCTATATGCCCACCTCCTGCGCGATCCCGAAAGCGGCCGGCTGATGAACAAGCTCGCCCCGCGCGTGGTGGACTATGTGCGCCGGGTGCAGGCGGGCGAGGGCAAGGCCGGCGCGTTGGCGCCGGACGACACCGTGCCCGAAACCCTGTCGCCGATCCTCCGTGTACAGATGCGCGAGCAGATGCCGGTGCTGGTTGATACGGCGAACCTGATGGGCAAATGGGCGGCCGGCATGACGCCGGGCGCCGACCTGCCGCGCGGCTTCGGCACAATTGATTTCGAGACGGGCGGCTTTGAAGGCAGCTGCGCCGCGCGCAGTTTCCCGCTCTGGCGCCTGCAGGCGGTGACCGACGAGATCGACGCCATGACCGAAGCGGACAAGGTGCGCGCCGAGGCCTGGCTCGATTCCCTCGGCGGCGCCCCGCTGATGACCTTCCGGCTCCCGGCGCGTCTGGCGCGCCGGGACTTCCGTTTGAAGCTCGCTTAACCCGCGCGGTGCAGCGCGCAGAGCTTGTTGCCGTCCGGGTCGCGCAGGTAGGCGAGG
>JBGSOU010000331.1:0-2598 GCA_041739025.1 Hyphomonas sp. | reverse complement strand
TCAGCGCGGTCTGCAGCAGCGGCGTGGCCGCCAGCGTGCGGCCCAGCGCTTCCAGGATTTTCCCGAGGCCCGTCAGGCCAAAGGTCTCGGCGCCCGGTTCGTCTGGAATGATGACGCCAAAGAAGCCCAGCTCCGCCAGTTTCCGGCGTGAGGCCGGATCGTTCCCGTTGGCGCCGGAATCGCGCAGGCTGCGCAGATGCGCAATCGGCAGCTCGTCGCGGGCGAACGCCATCGCCGTTTCGCGCAGCATTTCCTGATCTTCGGTGAGGATAAAACTCATGACGCGTCCACCTTTGTGCCGGTTGTTGTGTTTTTGACTTTTCGGGCCCATCGCACGGCCTGTTCCAGCCGGTCATTGCCCCAGAACATTTCGCCGTCCGGCGCGAAGAAGGTTGGCGCGCCAAACACGCCGCGCGCGGCGGCCTCTTCGGTATTGGATTTCAATTCGGCTTTCACGGCGTCGCTGCCGGCGCGCTCCAGCACGCCATCCGGCGAATGGCCCAGCCGGATGAGCAGACCTTCGAGGAAAGCATCCTCCGAGATCACGTCGCCGTCGGCGAAGTTTGCCTTGTAGACCGCACGCACGAAATCCGGCCGCGCCGCTTCCGGCAGGGCGAGCGTGATGCGTGCCGCCTTCAGGCCATTCTGCGGAAAGATCCCGGGCTTTTTCAGCGACAGGCCTGCGTCGATGCAGGTCCGTTCGAGGTCGCGCCACATGTACCGTCCCTTCACCGGGAAGGCATTGAACGGACTGTCCTTCAGCCCTTGCTGGGCATTGAAGAGCGGACCGAGCAGCATCGGCTTCCACACCACGCCCAACCCCGCAGCGCCCGCGACCTTTTCGATCCGCATGGCTGCCGGGTAGGAATAGGTTGAGGCAAACTCGAACCAGAACTCGATCATCTGACTACTGATGATCTTTCAGGCCGAGCACGCGCTTGGCGATGACATTGAGGTTGATCTCGGACGTGCCGCCCTCGATCGAGTTTCCCTTTGAGCGCAGCCACTGGCGCGTGACCTTCTTGGCGTTCTTGTCGAAGCCCTCGCCTTCCCAGCCGAGGCCCTCGGTGCCGAGCGCTTCGATCAGAAGCTCGTGCCGGTCCTGGTTCATCTTGGCGGCAGCATACTTGAGGATCGAGGCGGTGTGGCCGACAGCCTGACCAGCCTTTGCCTGCTCGGTCTGGCGCTGGACGGTCAGCGAAAACGCCTTTGCATACATCTTGTGATCGGTGATCCGGCCGCGCAGGTCGCCGTCCAGGAGGCGGCCCGTCTCATCCGTACCGATATGCTGCTTGGCATAGTCTTCCGGGCCGAGAATTCCGGACCCGCCCGTGCCGCCGAAGCCGCCGGCCGAAATCGACGAGCGCTCGAACTGCAGGAGGCGCTTGGCAATCTCCCAGCCGCCATTGACCTTGCCGACCAGCTGGTCCTTGGGCACCTTCACGTCGGTGAAGAAGGTTTCGCAGAACGGGCTCTCGCCGGAGATCAGCTGGATCGGGCGGGCTTCCACGCCGGGGCTCTTCATGTCGAACAGGATGAAGCTGATGCCTTCATGCTTGGTCGAAGTATCCGTGCGCACGAGGCAGAAGATCCAGTCCGCCTTGTCGGCATAGGAGGTCCACACCTTCTGGCCGTTGATCAGGTAATGGTCGCCCTTGTCTTCGCAGCGGGTCTGCAGGCCCGCGAGGTCAGAGCCGGCGCCCGGCTCGGAATAGCCCTGGCACCAGCGGATCTTGCCCTTCAGGATATCCGGAATGAAGCGCAGCTTCTGCTCATGATTGCCGAACTCGAGCAGCGCCGGTCCGAACATCCACAGGCCGAACGAGAACAGCGGCGGGCGCGCCTTGATGCGGCGCAGCTCCTGCTCCAGCACGCGCGCTTCCTCGCGGTTCAGGCCGCCGCCGCCATATTCCTTCGGCCATTGCGGCGAGGTCCAGCCCTTCTCCCCCATCCGGTCGAGCCAGACCTTGGAATCCGGGTTCTTGAACACCGCATTGCGCCCGCCCCAGACGACCTCGTCATCGGGCATCGGCGTGCGCATCGACGGCGGACAATTCTCTTCCAGCCATTTGCGCGTCTCGACACGGAATTCTTCGAGTTGCTCGGCATTGTCGTAGGCCATCGGCTCACTCCCTCGGATCATCTGATTGGTTTGGATCATCCTAAGCCGCCCCTCGCCATCCGCCAAGCGGTCACGCGGCGTCAGAACCGGCCAGCGCAAAACCCGAACGGAGCCCGAACGTATCGATACCAAAACAACACGCCTGTCAGGCGAACGGGGCTCCGAACCTCGCCGTTTCCTCACCGGATTTCCACAAGCCGCGGATAGACGGGCTCATGTCTGGGCGAGCATTTCCAGCCCCAGCAGGTTTCCGCTCATCCAGGCCGCCTCGACCCGGGCGCCGAGATGCCAGTCGCCGCAGGTCGCAAGGCCGAGCGAGGGATCAAACTGGAACGGGGTGCCGAGCGGCTCGGTCACGCGGGCATACCGCCACCGGTGCGCCTGAACGAAATCCGGGGCCCCGGCCCCCGTCAGGTCAACGAACGCGGCGACGAGGTCCGCCGCCACCGTTTCCGCCGGATCCTCGAGATGCGCCG
>JBGSOU010000122.1:0-2254 GCA_041739025.1 Hyphomonas sp. | reverse complement strand
GTGTCGTACAGGCTCTGCTTGCCGATCTGCATGGCGCGCGTCAGCTCGGCGGTCGAGGCGCCGTCATGGCCGCGCGCCCGGAACACCTGTGTGGCGGCGTCCAGCGCCACCTCCCTGTCAAATCCCCTGGGTCTGGCCATGCCGGGCGATACGAATTCTGGACCGATCAGTCAAGAACTACCGTTTTTCTGCGTTCAGGGGGCGGTCGCGCGGCGTCCGGAATCGCCTGAAACCCCGGCCCCACCGGCGATTCCGTCCCCTCCCCACCCCTGAAGTTCGGATTTGACACCGCAGCGGCTTTGGTGTTTACCCCCCGCTTCGGTCGCGGCGCCTGAACAGGTGCGGCGGCCTCTCGTGTTTTCAGACGTTCAATCCGGAAGGATCCGCCCATGTTCGCGGTCATCAAAACTGGCGGCAAGCAGTACAAAGTGTCCGAAGGCGACACGCTTGTCATCGAGAAACTGTCGGCGGCTGCTGGCGATACGGTCACCTTCGACCAGGTGCTGATGATCGGCGAAGGCGCCGGCGTCACCGTGGGCGCACCGGTCGTTGCCGGTGCAGCGGTCACCGCTGAAGTCAAAGGCGACGTGCGCGGCCCGAAACTGATCACCCGCAAGAAACGTCAGCGCCAGACCTACCGCCGCACCATCGGCCACCGTCAGGACCTGATGGAAATCACCATCACGGCGATCAGCGCCGACGGCGCCGCGCCGGCCAAGAAGGCCACGCGCAAGAAAGCCGCTCCGAAGGCTGAAGCCGGCGAACCGGCCGCAGAAGCTTAATTTTCCCCGGGCTTCGGCCCCACTGAACGAACAGGCAAGAGGAGCAGACCATGGCTCACAAGAAATCAGGCGGCTCTTCGCGGAACGGCCGTGACTCGAACCCCAAATACCTCGGCGTCAAGAAATATGGCGGCGAAGAAGTCGTTCCGGGCATGATCATCGTGCGTCAGCGCGGCACCCAGAAATGGCCGGGCAAAGGCGTCGGCATGGGCAAGGATCACACCCTGTTTGCGCTCAAGGGCGGCAAGGTCGAGTTCGCGCACAAGGCCAAGGGCCGCGTCTACGTGAACATCGTACCGGCCGCCGAAGCGGCAGAGTAACGGCCGGAAACAGCCTCCGGCCTCGCATCGACGAGTGGCCGGGTCGCTGTTACGGACGACCAGTTTCCGGGGGGAGGCAGGCCACTGTCTCCCCCTTTTCATTTGCCCCTCCCCGGAAGGCCCCGCATGAAGGAGGCCGCCATGAGTGAGACCGAGATACAGACCGGACGGCTGCACCTGCGGCCCGTCACCCCTCAAGACAGCGGCCTGATCACCGAATTCGTCGGCGATCCGCGCGTCCACCGCATGCTCGCCCGCGTGTCACCGGGCCAGACCAAGGCGCAGACCCTCGCCTGGATCATGACCCATGAGCGCGGGCGCGAAACCGACACCGACCACGTCTTCGCGATCACCCAAGGCGGCGAACTGATCGGCGTGATCGGCGCCAACCGGACGGCCACCGACCTGCCCTTCGAGATCGGCTACTGGCTGGTGCCGGACGCCTGGGGCAAAGGTTTCTGCACCGAGGCAGGCGCCGCAGTCATTGGCTGGCTGGAGGCGGCCCGCAAGGCGCGCGCCCTGGTCGCCGGCCATTTTGCCGACAATCCGGCCTCCGGCCGTGTGCTGAGCAAGCTCGGCTTCCTGCCCTGCGGACGGGACAAGATGCACTGCGCGGGGCGCGGCGAACGCGTCGACCATATCCGGATGGCGCGGATCGCCTGAAACAGATAAGAGCCGAACCATGAAGTTCCTTGATCAAGCCAAAGTCTACATCCGGTCCGGCGACGGCGGCGCGGGCGCCGTGTCGTTCCGGCGCGAGAAGTTCATCGAGTATGGCGGCCCGGATGGCGGCGATGGCGGACGCGGCGGCGATGTATGGGCCGAGGCTGTCGACGGTCTGAACACGCTGATCGACTTTCGCTACCAGCAGCATTTCAAGGCCAAGAAGGGCGGTCACGGCATGGGCCGCCACCGCACCGGCGCCGGCGGCGAGGACGTGATCCTCGCCCTGCCCGTCGGGACACAGATCTTCGAGGAAGACCAGGAAACCATGATCGCGGACCTCACTGAGGTCGGCCAGCGCGTCCTGCTCGCCGAAGGCGGCAATGGCGGCTGGGGCAACCTGCGCTTCAAGACCTCCACCAACCAGGCCCCCGCCCGGTCAAACCCCGGCGCGCCCGGTGAGGAGCGCTGGATCTGGCTGCGCCTCAA